>DASZGG010000227.1:0-5355 GCA_035939025.1 Chthoniobacterales bacterium
TGATAGCCGACCTGGATTCTGCGCTCTCCTCCGAGGAATCTTCCGTATGGTTAGATTCTTCGCCTCACTGATTCTCTTGTGTTTCGCGGTCGCGGAGAGTCAGGCTCAGGTTGCATCCTCCTCGCCGACTTCCTCTGTAGCAGCGCAGGCATCCCCCTCAGTTTCGAGCAGCCCTACTCGGTTCGAGCTGTTGCGAAAAGCCTTTGACCAGCTTTCGCCCGAGCAGCAGGAGAAGGTCCTCTTGAATCTCCTTCGCTGGCAGGATCTGAGTCAGGACGAACGCGAAGTGTTACGCCAAAGGGAGCGCGTGCAGAGGCAGAAACAAGAGGCCTCGATCAATGAAGCGTATCAGAAATCCGGACTACAGCTTAACGAAGAACAACGTGCCGTATTTCGGAAGCGGTACCTGCAGGAACGACGCCGTTTGGAAGAACAACTGGTGCATGAGATCCAGGAAAAACGCCAAGTCGGCATAGCAGCCATTGTCGATCTGCTGAAGAAGGAATTCTCCAGTGCCAAGCCGGCGGCTAGTCCAGCCGCCCACTAACCCAGAAGTCAGGAATCATCTCGGGCGCGCCTCCGGTGGTGCCGGCGTGTGGCTCGGTAGGGTTGCGCTCCCGCGCGACCGGCGTTGCACGTTCATAAACGTGAACAAGCAAAGGAGTGAACGTAGGATAAAGGCTGCGGCCGCGTAATCAGCAAAGGGAAGTTTCCAGACGAACAACGCCGGTCGCGCAGGAGCGCAACCCTACCGAGCCACGCACGCCGACACGTCATGGAGGCGCTGTTCGCTTCTCCTGCGAACGACGTCGCGTCGGATGGTAGTCAGCAGCGTGATAAGAGCTCCGAACCAGCGGACCGGAAGCTACGTACTCGAACCCCTTTTGCTCAGCGATCTCTTTATAAAACTCGAACGCTTCCGGCCGGATATACTCGACAACGGGCAAATGGTTCGGAGTCGGCCTCAGATATTGACCGAGGGTCAAAACCTGAACGTCCGACTCGCGCAAATCATCCATCGCCTGAAATAGTTCTGTTTCAGTCTCCCCTAACCCAAGCATCAATCCGCTTTTGGTTACTGCGCCCGGATCTAACGCTTTCGCTCGCCTCAACACGTCCAGGGACAAGCGGTACTTCGCTCGAGATCGCACGACGGGCGTCAGGCGCTCTACAGTTTCCAAATTGTGATTGAATATGTCAGGCCGCGCCTCTAAAACGAGCCTGAGAGCGTGCTCTTTCCCATTAAAATCCGGAGTCAGAACTTCGATCACAATTTCCGGATCAACAGCCCGGGTTGCTCGGATGGTTTCCGCAAAGTGATTTGCCCCGCCATCCGCGAGGTCATCGCGTGCCACTGCAGTGATGACCACGTGCTTTAATTTCATTCGGCGTATCGCTTCGGCAACGCGGGCAGGCTCGTCGGAATCCAAGACAAAAGGCTTCGCGGTGGAAACCGCACAAAAACCGCAGGCCCGGGTACACCTTTCACCGGCGATCATAAACGTGGCGGTTCCCTGGCTCCAGCACTCCCAGCGATTCGGACACTGAGCAGATTCGCAAACGGTGTGTAACCGCAGATCTGAAATCAGCGCTTTGGTGGAAAAAAAAATGGGACTCGAAGGCAGTCGAACCTTGATCCACTCCGGCTTCTTAGCCTGGTGCAATGACGGATCTATTTTTGAACAAGACATCGGTGTTTTTAAGCTACCGACGCGGAAGTTGAAAAGCAACTCGCTAGGGTGCAGAGAGGCGTGAAGTCAAGAAGCCAAGAGTTACCTGGCTCCGAATTATCGCTTCGAAAACTGGAACCGCTTGCGCGCGCCAGGTTGGCCAGATTTCTTGCGTTCCCTCATTCTCGGATCGCGGGTGAGGAGACCTTCCTCTTTCAGTGTCGGCCGCATTGCCGCGTCCTGTTGCAGCAACGCCCGCGCGATGGCCAATCGAACTGCACCAGCCTGCCCCGCAATTCCCCCGCCCGTTGTCTTTACCTTAACGTCAAACGAGTTGCTCGTTTTGGTCACCTCGAACGGCTTCAGCACAGTGGATTGCAGCGACGGAGTTGCAAAATACTCTTCCAACGGGCGCCCGTTAACTTCTATTTTGCCAGAGCCGCGGGAAACACGAACTTGAGCGACTGCTGTTTTACGACGACCTGTGGCGGCAAATACCTCTGACATATTCTGGAATAAAGTTAGTGAACGCTAATCGGTTGCTGTGCCTCGTGCGGATGCTGGTCGCCCTTGTAAACTTTGAGTTTTGTGAAAGCCGCGCGACCTAGACGATTGTGTGGAATCATCCCTTTAACAGCATGTTCCACCAACAGCTCCGGCCTACGTTGCCGACGCTGTTCCGCGGTCTCTGTTTTGTGCCCGCCGACATATCCCGAGAAACTCATGAACTTCTTTTGGACTTCCTTTTTGCCAGTCAGACGCACTTTTTCAGCATTGATGACCACCACGAAGTCGCCGGTATCGACGTGCGGAGTAAATATCGGTTTCCCTTTGCCGCGAAGAAGATTTGCCACCGTCACAGCGACACGCCCAAGCGGCTGGTCCTTCGCATCAACGATGTACCATTTTCGCTCTACCTCGCTCGCCTTGGCTGAAAACGTCTTCATGAAAGTTCCCCCAAAAAAGAGCGCAAACCTAGGGTTAAGCCATCGCCCTGTCAACGGGATTCTACGTACCATCGTCTTGCAAAAGACCATCCAACCCCGATGGTAACCCATGCGGAGGACCACTGTGACCTTTCGATCCCTATGAAACCGTTCCAAATTCTTTTCACCACCGCCGCGATGTATTCGCTTCTTTTCATGCCAACGAGCCAAAGCCAGGACGTTTCAACACTGCTCCGCAAAGCCGATCAGCTCGATGCACAAGAACAATCGGATGCCGCCATCGAGGCCCTTAAACAGGCGGAGAATATTAGCCCGAAGAATCCCGATGTGCTCACCAAATTGTCCCAGGATTATTCGGACAAGATCGATGCGGTGAAAAATCGATCGGAAAAATTACGCTATGCGAACCTGTGCCTGGAATATGCGAAAAAGGCGGTTCGCGAGGCACCCGATAGCTCTGACGCGCACGTCTGTCTCTCGATCGCTTATGGAAAGATGACTGACTTCGTAGACAACAAAACGAAGATGGAATACTCCAAGGTTGTTAAATCGGAGGCGGAAAAGGCTCTCGAGCTGAATCCTAGAAATGATTTAGCTTTGCTCATTCTTGCCCGCTGGAACTTCGACATGGCCACCTTGAACCCTATCTTAAAGGCCTTTGCGCAAGCGTTGTATGGCCAACTTCCGCCGGCTTCGAAAGAAAAGGCCATCGAGTACTTTCAGAGGGCCATCGCTGCCGCGCCTCAACGGATCATGCATCATGCCGCATACGCCGAGGCGCTGGAATCGATGGGGAGAACGCAGGAAGCCAAAACCGAGTGGTTAAAGGTCAAACAACTCAAACCGACGGATGCCGGGGATCGGCAGTATCTGGCCGAGGCAGAAGCGAAGTTAAAGTAAGGGGGATTCAAGAACTCAAGCGCTCGAGCGCTTGAGTTCTTGAATCCCCTTCCCTACTCCCTTCCATTCTCTCTCGCCAGCACAAGGGCCAGCCAGCCGCACAGCATACCAATACCGCCGATCGGGGTGATCGCACCAAACCATTTGAAATTGGTCAATGCCATGGCGTACAGCGATCCACTGAAAATCGCCACCCCGACTAGAATCAAGAAATATGGAAGTCGCGGGATAGGCCGCCATCCGCTCAGGACCAGGAGGAGAACCGCGTGCAACAGATGATAGCGCACTGCAGTCTGCCAGATTTCGGTCGTACCCAGTAGTTCCAGCGAACTCCGGAGCAGGTGCGCTCCAAACACGCCGAACAAGATGCCAAAAAATCCGAGAATTGCCGCTATGCGCGTCAGTTGTCTATTCACCGTCATTTTGCTCGTCGCTCACCAAATATCGCCGTACCCACCCGCACATAAGTTGCGCCCTCCTCAACCGCCACGCGGTAATCGCCACTCATACCCATCGAAAGGTGCGGAAGAGGAAACCGAAACTCCATCTCCAACCGGTCACGCAACTGCCGCAACTGAACAAAGTATCCCCTGGAATCTTCCGCCTTGAGGCCTGGCGGCGGAATGGTCATGAGTCCCTCGATCTGAACTCGGTCAGCTCGAGAAATCTGTTCGACCTGCGACAATAGCCGTTGGGGCGAAAACCCGAATTTGGAAGATTCCCCAGCCACATTGACCTGCAACAAGACCTTGGGAAAGAGACCAAGATCTCCAGCAATACGCTGGATCTCATCCAGAAGTCCGACTGAATCCACCCCGTGAGTCACCTCAAATAGTGGTAATGCCTGCCGGATCTTGTTAGTCTGGAGATGCCCAATCAAATGCCACCTCAGCTTTGCAGGCAGGTCAGGAATTTTCGCTTTCGCCTCTTGCACTCGGTTCTCACCAAAGAGCAGCTGACCCGCGTCGACAGCCTGCCGGACTATCTCGGGAGGATGAGTTTTGCTGACCGCTATTAATTCGACGCTCCCGGCATGCCGCCCTGATTTCCGTTCCGATTCGGTGATAACTGCTCGAACCTTTTCAAGATTTTCTGCGATGCTGGGCTCCATTGACTAGCCTATTAGCTGAACTTATTCTGAGCCCAGCGTAGTATCAAAGCTTTTGCTGATGCAGCTTGAAACATTCAAGGTCTTCTGTGATCTGGTTGAGACTGCGAGTTTTTCCAAGGCGGCCGAACTAAATGCCATCACGCAGAGCGCAGTGAGTCAGCAGATTCGAGCCCTGGAAGAAAAGTTCAAAGTCGCACTTATCGAGCGCGGGAAAAAAACCTTCTCGGTCACTGCAGAGGGCCGCGCGTTTCTGCAGGCCAGCAAAGAAATATTGCGCGCGTACGACAGCCTGAGTGATCGCCTGCAGGCGCTACAGACAACGGTTGCTGGAGAGTTGCGGATCGCGACAGTCCACAGCATCGGCCTCCACGAACTACCTCGGAACCTCAAGTTATTCCGGAATTCCTACCCTGCAATTGAAGTGACCGTAGAATATCTTCGTTCCGCGGAGGTTTACCAAAGAGTCGCTAACAGCGATGTCGACCTCGGGTTGGTAGCGTTTCCGACTCGCCGTAAAGGGGTGACAGTTGCGAGTTACTGGAAGGATAAATTGGTGCTCATTTGTGCGCCGAACCATCACCTGGCGAAGCGTGGCAGCGTTCCTATCAGCGCGTTGGACAACGAGCGGTTTATCTCCTTCGCTTTCGATCAACCGACCAGGAAAGCAATCGATCGAATCTTGAAGACAAACAATGTCGTGATTCGCCGAACAATGGTATTTGACAAC
>DASZGG010000228.1:0-2914 GCA_035939025.1 Chthoniobacterales bacterium
AGAGACAGGGAAACAGTACGCGGTCCACTGCAGGAAGAAGGGGAGCCTTGATGCGAACGAAGAGGTGATCCTCGACGAAAATGAATTAGCCAAAGGCCAGAAATATTTTCGGATCGGAATCTTAAGCGTCAGCCCGAATCACAAACTGCTCGCGTACTCGACGGATACGAACGGCAGCGAAGCCTACGTCATCCGGATCAAAACTCTCGAGACTGGGGAGCTGCTGCCAGACGAGATCAGCAACTCCAGCTATTCCTTCGCCTGGGCTAACGATAATAAGACTTTCTTTTACGACCAGCTCGATGACGCCCAGCGGCCGTACAAAGCTCTGAAACATATTCTGGGAACGAGCGTCAATCAGGACCCGACGGTTTATGAGGAGAAAGATGCCCGTTTCTTTCTAGAAATATACAAGTCGCGCAGCGAGAAACTCATTTTCGTTTCGGTCGAGAGCGAACGCGCGAGCGAGGTTCGATTCGTGGACGCGGACCACCCTAAAGGGGAATTCACGCTTATCCGGCCTCGCGAGAATGACCTGCTCTACAGCGTTGATCATCATGGCGATCGCTTTTTTATAGTGACGAACGAAAACGCCAAGAATTTCAAAGTCGTCGAGACTCCGGTGGCTTCACCGGACAAAGAGCATTGGAAGGACTACCTACCTTACGATCCGGAGGTCAAGGTTGATGCGGTCGACGCCTTTGAAAATCATTTGGTCATCTCCGAGCGGCGTAATGGGCTTCCAGCGATTCGGATTTGTGACCTTAAGTCCGGGGAAACGCATGAAATCAATTTCGATGAGCCGACCTACGAAGTTTCGCTCGATCGAAACCCGGTATTCAAAACGGGAATCGTCCGCATCGATTACAGTTCATTTATTACCCCAAATTCCGTGATCGACTACGACATGGTTTCCCGCCGAAAGGAACTCAAGAAGGAGGCACCCGTGCTTGGCGGATACAAAAAGAGCGACTATGCGTCCGAGCGCGTTTTTGCCAAGGCCGACGATGGCGTTGAGATCCCGATTTCACTGTTTTACAAAAAGGGCTTCCGGAAGGACGGCACTGCTCCCCTGTTGCTCACGGGGTACGGGGCGTACGGGATTTCCACAGACGCAAATTTTAGCTCAAGCACGATCAGCCTGGTTGACCGGGGATTTGTCTTCGCCATCGCGCATATCCGTGGCGGCGGAGAACTGGGCAGAACATGGTATGAGGATGGCAAGCTGCTGAAGAAGAAAAATACATTTACGGACTTCGTTAGTTGCACTCAATACTTGATTGATCAGAAATACGCGGCGCCGAAGCGGGTAGCGATTCTGGGGGGAAGCGCGGGCGGCCTTTTGATGGGTGCGGTGATGAACATGCGCCCCGACCTGTTTACGAGCGTCATCGCTGCGGTCCCGTTCGTCGATGTCCTGAATACCATGTCGGATCCCTCTCTCCCACTCACGGTGACGGAGTACGAAGAATGGGGCAATCCACAGGATCCAAAATATTTCGACTACATGGCATCTTATTCCCCCTACGATAATATCGAGGAAAACCAATATCCCAACCTGTTGGTCACGGCCGGGCTGAATGATCCGCGGGTGAGTTATTGGGAACCCGCAAAGTGGGTAGCCAAGCAACGGAAGCTCAAGCACCAAAATCGAATCCTGTTACTGAAAACGAATATGGGTGCGGGCCACGGCGGTGACAGCGGTCGATTTGACCAACTCAAGGAGGTCGCCATGGAGTACGCGTTTGCCATCGATACGTTGCATGCTAGCTCGCGGCCTGAAAGTGCAAAGCAGCTTTTGGGCCGGTGAGGTTGGAGCGCGCTCCCCGTTCGCAGAAGCAGCAAAAAAGGAGCGTGCAGACCCCGAACTAACAAATGGTATCTACTTGGCGGCAGCCACGTTTATGGCGGAATCTGCCAATCCCGATAGCTTTTGGTCGGTTTGTTTTTCCTCCTCAAGCGTGGTTTGGAGTAGTTTGGCTCCTTCGCGATCACCCAACAGTGTGGCATAAGTTCGCGCAGTTCCATAGCCGGCCATTTCATAATGCTCAACGCGTTGCGCTGCCGCAATCAATCCCGCATCTTTGACTTCCTCATCGGCTTCCTCTTCGATCATTTCGGCACCTTCGGCAACAATGCCTTCCATGCCCTTGCATTTGGGTCCACGGGTAGTTGCATTGTGACTTGACAGAATTTGTTCCAGCCGTTGAGCGTGGCCTTTGGTTTGTTGAAGATGCTCTTGAAATCCCGAGGCAAGTTCCTTGTTGCTGGCCGCCTTCGCCATCTTGGGTAGCGCCTTCACGAGTTGCTGCTCCGCGCTGAAGAGGTCTTTCAGTTCGTGGATATAAAGGTCCTTTAGAGTATTAAGTTCCATAGACTATGAGTTCGTTCAATAAGAACGAAACGGATCTATTATTCCGCCCGAGGTATTGCGGACCAGGCCGTGGGCGACCGGCAATCCATTTCAAAAGCGGGCGCTACGCCGCCTTCTTTAACATTTTCGGCTCCGGTTCGCATTCGGAGCGACCATCCCACCAACGACATACGAACGTGGACGATGAACAAAGCAAATGTTGATCCTAGAGAATTGTACCCGCCGGGTCCTGTCTGGACACCGCTAATCCCTTCAACGCTTCCGGCTGAAAAGGTTAAACAATTTGGATCCGATACTCTGTTCGGCAGAGCTGCACAGCCGGCGGAGCTAGCGCCGGTATTCGTTGTTCTGGCGAGCCATCTTGCGTCCTACGTGACGGGCGAAGTCTACGGCGTCACCGGGGACAAATGCCCCTCTAATCGGACCGATCAAAGTGAATTTGCCGCCAGACGGAAGCGAACCTTCGGCAGCTGAAAGTGGCCCTCCAATCCAGTTGGCGAGTGCCGCGGGAGCTGCCGCTTCTGCTGAACCCGTTGGTTG
>DASZGG010000229.1:0-19956 GCA_035939025.1 Chthoniobacterales bacterium
AATTCCGGGTTGGACGGTTCGCGCCCCTGTCGCCGGGGCCGATGGACCTTTGGTGGTCTCGTTGGAGTCATCTCGTCGCCGCCGAGTGATTATCGCATTTGATCCAATTGATTCTGATCTTCCGGTACGAGTAGCTTTTCCCTTGTTGATTCATAACGCCGTCGCCTGGCTCGCAAACAAGAACAGCGATGCGCAGGTCCAGATCCAAGCCGGCGACACACTTCATCTGGAAAATGGAATTCACGTCGTACACGGTCCGCTGACCGCGTCCGGCTCAGGTCAGAAGTTCGCTGTTGACGGTGACTTTCGCCCGACCCGTAACGGTTTTTATCGGATAGAGAACGGTCAAGAACAAAAATTGATCGCGGTAAACACCTTTGACCCAGTTCAATCAGATCTGCGATCCATCGGTTTGCCCGAGCCTGGGCCGGCCACGGTTTGGCCTTCGGTCGTCGGTTGGCTGTCGTGGCCCCCCTGGATATATTTTGGTCTGCTGGCGCTGTCGTTCTCTGGATTGGAGTGGTGGATGTACCATCGACGGCGAACGGAATGATTGAGTGGACTTATCCGTGGTTTTTGATCCTGCTGTTCGCTCTGGGATTGTGCTGGCTTCCTCTCCGAAACACGATGGTCGCTCTCAGTCCGTTTCGGAGGCGAACCATTCTGGTGGTGCGGCTTCTAATCCTTGCAACGACGATAGTTGCGCTGGCCGGCCCGAAGTGGAGAGCGCCGAGCGACCGCCTCGCTGTCGTTTATCTGGTTGATACTTCCGCGAGCGTCTCGCGGGAAGCGAAAGCCGCCGCGCGACGCTACGTGGAAACCAGCATCAGAAATGCACGCTCTGACGATGATTATGCCGTCGTCGGTTTCGCGGAAACCAGCGAAATCTGGCACGCGTTCGGCGGTGGGATTACCCTCTCAGACTGGCCCGAACTGGAAAAGAGGCGAGGAACGAATTACCGCGAGGCGCTCCATTTTGCCGCTTCGATCTTACCGAATGATCGTCGACGGAAGATTGTGCTGCTAAGCGACGGAAATGATACATCCGGAGAGGCTGAGGCGTCTGTGTCGGATCTTGTGCGGATGGGGATCGAGTTTGACGCTGTGGCGCTGCAAAATCCGGACTCGCCGGAAGTGCTGGTGGAGTCGGTCCAGGCTCCGCGCAATATTGCGCCTAATGAGCATTTCGATTTGACGACCATCATCCGATCTACGATCAAGCAGACCGGCACCGTCCGATTATACGAAAACCAGTATCTTCTCCAGCAACGCCAAGTCGATCTGCTGCCTGGATCTAACGTTGTTCGGTTCGAAGATCTCACTTCGGAGGGGAGTCAGTTCGAGGTCGAAATCCAGGCTCCGCAAGATACTTTTGCGGAGAACAACTTTGGCTATGCAGTCGCTCAGATCCGTGGTCAGCCGCATGTGCTGTTAGTGGATCCCAACGAGAGCCGTCTCGAACCTCTCGCAGGTGTCCTGCGGAGCGAACGATTCCAGGTTGAAACCAGAGCTCCCGCCGGGATACCAAAGTCGATCGACGACCTGGATCAGTTCGACCTGGTCTTGTTCAGCGATGTATCTGCTCTGACGCTTTCTGCCGAGCAAATGGAGCTTCTTCGGACCTGGGTGCGAGATTTTGGCGGTGCTTTCATTCTCGCCGGGGGCGAGAACAGTTTCGGGGTGGGAGGGTACTACCGTACCCCGATTGAGCAAATGCTGCCGGTCCGTATGGAGCACGATGACCGGCAGCAAACACCCTCTGTAGCGCTCCTCGTGGTCCTGGATCGCTCAGGTTCAATGGCGGAACAGGTGCAGGGGAAAACGAAGATTTCGTTGGCGGATCAGGGCGCTGTTCTTGCGATGAACGTCCTTAAGGAGAACGATTATTTTGGGGTGTTCGCGGTAGACACGAAAGTGCACGAGGTCGTGCCGCTGGCTCGACTGCAAGAGCGACAGCAGATTCAGCAGAGAATTCTCGGGATCGATTCTTCGGGTGGGGGGATCTATATTTTCACTTCGCTTGTGGCCGCTTCCCGGGCTTTGCGTGAGGTCAATGCTCAAATTAAGCACGTGATCCTGTTTTCTGATGCCGCTGACGCAGAGGAGAAGTTTGCCGGAGAAATGGGCGAACCGTCAGACGGATCCGGGACGGCCTTCGACATTGTTTCAACAATGTTAGCGAGCCGGACCACAACCTCCGTGGTGGGTCTCGGATACGAAAGCGACAAAGATGTGCCGTTCCTGAAATTGTTGGCTGAACGAGGCAATGGCCGGTTCTATCTCACGAATGATCCGATGAATCTGCCCCAAATATTCACGACCGAGACAACGAAAGTCGCCCAGAATAGCCTGATCGAGGAACCGTTTCAGGCGCAGGTTGTGCGGGATACCAAGGTCTTGCAGGGGATCTCCTGGTCGCAGTCACCGGTCCTCCTGGGCTATAACTCGACTAAACTGAAGCCTACAGCCGACCTTCTCCTCGCTACCGAGACCGGTGCGCCTCTGTTTGCCTCGTGGCGGTTTGGCCTCGGACAGACCGCCGCATTTACCAGTGATGTCAAAAGCCGTTGGGCATCCGAATGGCTACGATGGACTGGGTTCGGCAAATTTTGGACACAAGCCATCCGCACCCTGATGAGGCGAACTGATCACGGGCAGTTTCAGGTGAACGTTCAAGAAACCGATGATGGGCTCCGCGTCAATATCGACGCGGAACGTCCCGATGGGTCGTTCGCGAACGAGTTGCCTTTGAGCGTTGTTTCCGCAGATGCGGTTGGCCGAACCGATTCGGCCCCTGCGACTCAGGTTGGGCCGGGCCGCTACATCGCAAGTTTGCCCCTACCGGAACAGGGCGTCCGCTTGATCTCCGTCAGCATGCCGAACAGTCCTCCGACGACACTGAGTTATACGCGCAGTTATCCCAAGGAATTTCTGGATACACGAACAAACCGAAAAGCGCTTGGGGAATTGGTACAGATTTCGCACGGCCGGCTGGATCCCAAGGAGAACGAGATCTTTCGACCCGGCCCGTCGGTACCGGGTCACCGCACGGATCTGGCTCCCTGGTTGCTAGCCCTGGCCGCTGTTCTCCTGCCGATCGACATTTTTCTCCGGCGGCACGGAGGAGTGGCTAGTGGCTAGTGGCTGGTGGCTGGGGCGCGTGGCGAATCTACCACGCTACGCGCGCGGACCACCGCCGATCGCTCCGCTTCTAGCCACTGGCCACTAGCCACTAGCCACTCTTCTGTGCCGCCGCCTCCGCGTCTCTCTTTCGTTTGCGTTCCATCATCGACGCAACGAAAATGCAGAGTTCGTACAGCAGGTACATCGGGGTCCCCATCAAAGCCATAGAGACGGCGTCCGGCGTCGGTGCCAGAAATGCCGCCGCAACAAAAATCAGAAGGAACGCGTAGGCTCTTGTCCGGCGCAGGAGCGCGACAGACAAAACGCCAAGCCGGACTAGAACCAGGACAATGACCGGCAGCTCGAATGCAACACCAAATCCGACGCAGAGCTGCGTGACGAACGAGAAATAATCGCGCACTGTCCAGGTCGGACTCCAATCAAGGGATTGCGCGTCTCGGAAGAAGAATCGAAGAGTTGCCGGCAGTACAAGATAATACCCGAGGACAACACCGCCCAGAAAGAGGCCGAAGCCGACCCCGACAGCAGGGAGCATTGCGTTCTTTTCCTGCGGCGTGAGGGCGGGTAGAATAAATTGACCGGCAAAATAAATCAGAAACGGAAATGCAATGACGATGCCGGCGTAAAACGCGAGCTGGAACGAAATCGTCATTGAGTCTGCGACGCCAAGAGATACAAGCGACTTCAATAACTTTGGATCGATCGACTTGAGCGGTCCCTGGAGGACGTGGACCAGTTGGGTGCGGAAGCAAAATGCCAAAAGCATCGCGGTGCCGAGTGCCGCTGCCATCTTAACAATCACCCACCGCAAATCCTCGAGATGATCCAGAAACGGCTTAACAGCCTCGCCCTGTTCGCCCTCGCGAAACTTGAAGATACTTGATAGCTTCATGGAAGGAGGTTTTTAGCCGACAGTCGTGCAAAAAGCGCGAGCGTGTTCGCGTCCTGTATCACGCTGCCTGCAATCATTGTACTCAATTCTCCGAAGCTAAATTCCCTGCATTCTACGATTGATTCACTGTCGTCTGGTTGATGGCCCAAGCCGGTAGGCTTCACAGGTCGCGCTAAAAACAGGTGAGGCATCTCGTCGCTATAGCCTTGAGATGAGTAATAGTGTCCCAGGTAAATGAGGTCGCCTCCCGCGGCCAATGAATATCCAGTCTCCTCCGTCAGTTCCCGCAATGCGGTCTCGCGGATCGCGTCCATCTCTGGCTGAAACGATCCATCGATTTGTCCTGCGGGGAATTCCCAAAGAAATTTTCGAACCGGTATTCTGGCTTCGTGGATCAGAACAAAATTTCCATTCTCGGTTACGGGCGCAATCACGACGGCCTGCTTTCGCCGTACCACTGTCCAGTTTCGAACACGATTTTCGCCCGGCGGTATGACTCGCTCCTGAAGTACTTCTAGATGCGAATTCTTGAACAGCGTGTTGATTTCCAGAATCTGCCAGCCCTCAGGGTTGTTCACGAAGGATTGCGTTCCATGCTTCCAACGCCGCTGCAACATTTTTTCGTGACGGCGCACCGATTGCGGTCCGGCTATCGATCGCGCGGTCAAGATTCAAAACTGAAAAGACATCCGGACCGAATTTTTCGCTGAACTGACGAAACTCCTCCAATTTGAGTTCCGGAAATCCACAGTTTCGCTCAATACAGTAGGCGACCAGCTTTCCAATGACCTCGTGAGCCTGCCTGAATGGCACACCGGCAAGGACGAGGTAATCGGCCAGATCAGTCGCCAGCAGGACGGGGTCGCTCGCGGCTAGCCGTGTTCGATTTGAATCCACTTCAATCTCGAGAATCATCCCCGCATAAACTTCAAGCACCAATTTTATCTGATCGATCGAATCAAAGACGGCTTCCTTATCCTCTTGCATGTCCCGGTTGTAGGTCATTGGCAGACCCTTCAACGAAGTCAGGAGTGAAACCAGATTTCCGATTAAACGTCCGGTTTTTCCGCGAGCAAGTTCGCAGACATCCGGGTTCTTTTTTTGAGGCATCAGACTCGAGCCGGTGGTGTAACCGTCGCTGATTTTGATAAACTGGAATTCAGAGGAAGCGAAAAGGATGAGGTCTTCGCTGAGCCGAGAAAGGTGAATGCCGACGAGCGAGAGGGCGAAGAGGAGCTCGCAAGCGAAATCGCGATCGCTAACGGCGTCCATACTATTGCGTGTCACATTCGGAAAGCCGAGCAAATTGGCGATGTATTCGCGGTCGATTTGAATCGTCGATCCGGCAATCGCTCCTGATCCGAGAGGCATGCGATTGATCCGTTTGCGAGCGTCAACCAGGCGTTCCTGGTCTCGTTCCAACATCTCGACATAGGCAAGCAGATGGTGCGCAAACAGGACAGGTTGTGCCCGCTGCAGATGCGTGTATCCGGGAAGGATTGTCTCCTGGTACTTTCCTCCAAGCTGAATCAAGGCGCGCTGGAGAGCGGCGATCCCCTGGCGGATTTCATCCGTCTCATGCCGAAGATAAAGCCTCATGTCGAGAGCGACCTGGTCGTTCCGGCTGCGAGCAGTGTGCAGCTTTGCTCCGGCAGACCCGATTCGTGACGTCAAGGCAGATTCGATATTCATGTGGACGTCCTCCAAGTCGATGCGAAACGGGAAGTGTCCATCATCGATTTCTTTTTCGATGTCCTTCAGACCGGTCTCGATCTGCCGCCGTTCCTCCGGTGTGAGCAACCCAGCTTTTTCGAGGGCTGCAGCGTGGGCGATCGACCCTTGGATATCAAACTTGTACAGTCGCCAATCGAACGAGATTGATTCGGTGAATCGTTGAACCGTAGGGGCAGTCTCTTGCTGAAAGCGTCCTCTCCACATGTGGTGATGAGTACGTGAAAAACCTGGCTTGGTCCATGACGGATCAAGCGTAAGCGAAAGCTCCAGCTTTTGTGTATGCTCCGGAAACCGAGGAGCAAAAGCTGGAACTTTCGCTTACGCTCTGGAATCCAAGAGCAAAAGCTGGAGCTTTCGCTTACGCTCTGGAATCAAGAGCAAAAGCTGGAGCTTTCGCTTACGCTCTGGAAACAAGAGCAAAAGCTGGAGCTTTCGCTTACGCTCTGGGAATCCGACCCGAACGCTCTCACCAGCTCTTGGTGTAGAAGCGACGAGCTAGTTAGCTAGAGGTTCGCAAATTTTGTTGGGTCAGCCTGAGAACTATGTGATGGTCGGCTTTGCTCCGGCAGTACGTATGACTTACGCCGGAGAGGAGAGCCCTACAGCTTTTCTAGAGTTGCCCCGCTTAGCCGAGTCGGTAAACTATCCGTGCTTTTCCAAGGTCGTACGAAGACATCTCAAGCTTGACCCGATCTCCCGCGGTAAGACGGATGAATCGCTTCCTCATTTTTCCCGAGATGTGGGCGAGGACGAGATGTTGATTAGCAAGCTCAACGCGGAACATGGTTCCAGGGAGCACAGTGACGATCTTTCCTTCGGTTACAATCGGACTTTCCACGGGCATAGTAAATTAGAAGCTTTCGTATAATGTAGAGAGACTCTCAGAATCGAATCGCCGCATTTGATGCAGCGGCGACTCGATTGGTGATTTCTTGGACCAGAACAGACACAAAGACCGGGCATTGATTCGCCAGCCCGGCCCTGTCTAATTCACAATAACTATCGCCGAGATCCGGCAAAAGAACGTTTCGGACGGTCTTCCTTCGGGCGCGCCTCGTTTACTGTCAGCGTGCGTCCGGCAAACTCTTTTTCTGCCAATCCCTTGATCGCCGCTTTTCCTTCGTTTGCATTGCTCATAGTCACAAAGGCAAAGCCACGAGAGTCTCCGGTGGCTCGATCTGTGACGAGATAAGTATCAGTGACGGTTCCAAATTCCGCGAATAAAGCTTTCAGCTCGTTCTCAGTGGTATCGAACGAAAGGTTTCCTACATAGAGTTTCATAATGGATTCAATAATTGATTCAGGTGATGACGTATGCCAGCCGCGGAGCCGTTCCCGGGAATCGGGTTTCAAATCACCATTCAGGAAATCCCAACTGACGATCTTCCGTGCTACGAACAAGAACAAACGGGACTGGAGCCTCGTCCTTATAGCCCGAAATAGCAAGCGAAAGTCGCCATCTATATGCGGAATCCCTGCAGACGACCCGTTTCGAATGCGGCCAAGCCCAAGGCCTTTAGGAGACGGCGAACAGTGCTTTCCCGACGTGCGGTTCAATACGCGAATTCCCTTTTAACTCGCTGATCACTAGGTGACATTCGCGAATGGCCCAGGACGTGAAATCGTTATTAAGAGTCATTGAGTCGGCGTCTCAAGGCAATGTCGAGACCTATGCATCACTGGTACTCTCGTTGGAGAAACGGTTTATCTTTTTCTTCGGCTTCATGCGCCTCGAGAATGACAATCAATTGTTCAATGGCTTCCGATGCCCCGACGACAATGGAAAGGTTTTTCATTATCATTCTCTGAGCAATGCGGTTTGGAACGACGAGCCAGCCAAGCCCTTCATAACGGGCAATATGCCCGGAAAGGGCGCTCAAAAGATCGAAGTCGGTTTGAAACCCATTTCCGGTCGAATCGTTGGATCACTGCTGGATGCCGAAATTGTAGATCACATTTCCCGAAATCTTTATGATCGGGACTACGCGACCGCAGAGTGGCTCGTTGAACAAAGTGTTCCTTTCTATAAGGAGGTCACACACCGAGACATAAAAATTTTAATCCCTTCGCAACTTCCAGCTCTTCCGCCGGGCTGGAAGCGAAACGGCTGATTGGGAACACCTGTCTTTTCGTGAGAAAAGGCAATCTCGCTATTTAGTAAGAGCAGTTAGAAGAGTCTCTAAGTCGATGGTCACGATGGTGGTTTCCGTGTCGTTCATGCCATAGGGCAGAACCAGGCGGCTCCCGTGTACTAATGCTCCGCACGTGTACACGACGTTCGGTACATAGCCGTTTCGCCCAGTGGGCGCGGGTTCCAAGAGCGGCTCATTGAGCCGGCCGATGACCTTCGAAGGATCTTGCAGATCGAGGAGCATTGCGCCAATACAATACTTGCGCATTGGGCCAACGCCGTGGGTCAGAACAAGCCAACCAGCATCGGTTTCGATAGGTGAGCCGCAATTGCCTATTTTCACGAATTCCCAGGGCCGCGATGGCTGCAGCAGGAGCTTCGGATCACTCCAGAAATGCCGGTCATCCGAGAGCATCAGATAAAGGTTCTCGTCATCGTAGCGCGAAAGCATCGCGTAACGCCCATCGATTCTCTTTGGGAAGAGCGCCATCCCTTTGTTTTGGATCGCCGGCCCGGTTAAGGTACGGATGCGGAAGTGAAGGAAGTCATTCGTTTCAATGAGCTGCGGTAGAATCACGCGGCCGTTGTAGGCGGTGTAGGTTGCGTAGTAAGTTGCGCTTTGGTCTTCCTCCACAAAACGAACAAAACGGGCGTCTTCTATCCCATTGCTTTCGTTCAGCGAGACCGGGAAGATGACGCGTTCCGATAAGGAAATCGCCGAGTTGAAATCGATCTCGTAATTCGATTCTGCAAGCCACTGCACGCACTCAAAAGCCTGGCGTAGATCCTCCGTATGGAGTTGGGTTTCGTGCGCCGCGCCCTGCATCGAGTCTTCCAGTTGTGTTCGCGTGAAGGTAGCGCCCAGGCCATTCATCACCGATCTCGACCAATTGTTCTCAAGGCCCTTCTCTCTCAGCTTGTGCAGGAAGATGTTCTTTGGAAATGTCGGCTCAGAATCGATTTCCGGGGCCAAGGCCACCGCCGAAATTTTGTCGATCTCGATGGCATGATTTCGGTCGATAACTCCGGTACGGAACTCAATAGACGAAATATGGCCCTCGCCGACGGCCCGAAGGCTCAGGATAAAGCGCAGGTCTGCTCCGTCGAGGTCCGTTTGGTCAGGATGCGCAACAATCGAAGGATTGAACAAAGCCGCGGATTCGATCGCGTATTCTCCGGAAAAATAGGCTCCAACCAATAGCCGGCGATTCGCAGAAAGAGAAAGGCTATTTGCCACGTACGCCTGTATTTTCTCAAAGTGGCGTAGCCACGACTCTTCAAGGTTTAGATGGCGATCGCTGAATTCAGCGCGGAGACGATCTAACTGGACTTCAGCCTCCTTTTCGCTAAAAGCGAGAACGCGCTCGATGATGCCACTGACTCGGCCACGGCCGGTTGGGATAAAAGATCGATTTAGTACCCGGCTGGCGTTCGGCCGCAAGTCGATTCCGCTCGGATAGGTCTTCAAATTATTGCCAATCTTTGGGTTTCGCTAAATAGCACCGCTTCCGCGCGGGTCATCTCTGCCAATGACAACTGGAAAGCAAGACTGGATTCGGCTCCTTGGTTCTGGTTAACCCGATCGGAGTGCAGCGCGTCGCGACAGCCACCGGTGGTAGAATCGTAGAGTGGTAGCCCGAGATCGTTGCGACCAAGAAACCACTCGAAGCAGCGGCGTGCAGCACGGTGCCAAGCCACATCGCGGGTTAACGAGTACGCCTCCACGCAAGCGGAAATCATTGCGTAAGCTTCGATTGGCTGCTGATCGAAGCGAGCACGCTCGTTGCCGCGAGTCCAGAAACCATTGCTACCGATTGGTGTGAAATGGCCGGCGTCAACGGTTTGCTGCTGTATCAGCCAACGGAGCGATTTCAATCCGATCTCTACAACGTCACCTCGCGAGGTCCAGTACCCACTCAGGATCATCGCATGAGAAAGTTTCGCGTTATCGTACGTTGCTACGGGCTCAAACCACAACCAGTCATCCGAAGAATTATTTCGGAAAAGGCCGACCAGGCGGGTGGTTAGAACTTCGCGCAGCTGATTTGCGTTTCGATCTCCGGAGAAGGCACGCAAATATTCCTGAATGGCGAGTAGGGTAAAAGCCCATGCTCTTGGTGAAGTAAAGTTCTCGACTGCAGGGAGCCCGCGTTGGAACAACAGTGCACAAAGACTACGGTGTCCATCGTTGCGGGATCTGCCGAGCGCCGTGCCTGTAGCCCAAAGCGCGCGTGCGTGGCTGTCCTCCGAACCTTGGTGTTCCAGCCATTGCCGCTGATGACTCATGAAATTTCGAAAACGACAACTTTCTTGATCAAAAGCATGCCACAAGAACGCGAGGTAAATGCTCGCCAAGCTCTCGAGTTGCTGCTGGGTGACATGACTTGTCGTTTCCTGCAGTAGCAAGGTGAGGATGAAGGCACGTGCGTTGTCGTCAGTGCAGTAGCCTTCTGCGAAATTCGGCACATTGAATATCGCATGCTGAAAAATGCCGGTGTTATCCGTCATCCGAAGCAGGTGGTCGAGCTTCAGCGGTGGCAACTGATAGGGTCGATTGTCCAGGGTCCGAACGGCGAAAGCCTTCCGTGGAGGACCGATCAAACTCGCCCGGGCGCGTTCGAAGCTTTCCATGTGGCGCTGTGCTACGACCGGCCAAATCATCCCACGCCCCAATTTCCACGCTCTTTTCCGCGTCGCCGTCATTAGAACTGGATCGCACAGAAATCGATTGACGCCCTCAGCGATCGCCTGCGGGTCCGAAAACGGCACCAGGATGCCACGCTCCTTGGCGAGCAGCTCCTTCGCGTGCCAGTACGGTGTGGAGATGACAGCCTTACCAGCGCCGAAAGTATAAGCGAGCGTGCCGGAAGTAATCTGGGATTCGTTGAGATAAGGCGTGATGTAGATGTCCGCAGCACCAATGAATTCTTTCAATTCCTCCAGCGTCACGAATCGATTGTAAAAAATGACGTTGCGTGTGACGGAACGATCTTCCGCGAGGCGCTCCAGCTTGAGCCGGTAGGACTCTCCGTCGTGGGCGATCACATTGGGATGCGTCGCCCCGAGAATGATATAAACCACGTTCGGGTGTTGCGAGAGAATCGCGGGCAGCGCTTCTATGACTTGCTCGATCCCTTTATTCGGAGATAGCAGACCAAACGTCAGCAGTACTGTTTTGCCCTCTACGCCAAACTGATCTTTGTTAAAGCTTGGATCAATGAACGGTATGTCGGGTATGCCATGCGGAATCACGTCGATCTTCTCTTGGGCGACACCATAGATTTGTTCGAGGTAGCGTTTGCCGCGATCGGCCATCACGATAAAGCGGTTTGAGAGTTCATCGAGCTGCTCCATGACCGCCCGCTGATCCGGAGTCGGTTCGCGCAGCAAGGTGTGCAATGTCGTTACCACTGGCATATGGACGTCGCGCAAGAGAGCCAAGAGGTGGCTGCCGGCAGGTCCACCGTAGATGCCAAACTCGTGCTGGACCGAGACGACCTCGACGTTGTTTATGTTCAGGAAGTCAGCTGCGCGACGATACGAATCGAGCTCCTTTTCGTCGATCTCAAATCGTATTCGAGCCGGATAGTCATAGCCTTCAGGGCGATCATTAACCGCGCCCACGATGCACTGACATTCCGGGAACTCCGTGGCGATGGCTTCGCAGATATCGGAGGTAAAGGTAGCAATCCCGCATTGACGAGGAAGATGATCGCCAACGAAGGCTATTTGTTTAATAGTGGAGGCGACTTTCATGAGCCTGAATGCGTTCAGCTTTAACGGCTCTCTTGGGAAGAGATGAGTCGCTAGGTGTCCGCAATCTTAAGGCGAGAATCGCACAAATTGCGGAGTTCGTCTTTGAATGTTCTGCTGCTTTCTAGCCCGCAATGTGCGCTCCGCTTCTTATAGCGCGTGATTTTTGGGGGCTAGCTCGTGTGTTTTGGTGGGCAGCTACGCTAATAAATGGAGTATCTTGATTTATGTGGAGTATCTTGATTGAAGCTTGAGAGCTCGTGTATGGGAGAAGCTTTTTATTTTCACGTTACTCTTGAGCCGCACAAGAAGCGATCGGGTTCGAAAACTGGAAGAAGAATTCTCTTCCTCGTCGAGGTACCGATTGATGCGGCAAAAAGATCCGCATCGGATCCTCAGGATGAAAGCGTGTTACGCCAAGAAGCGGAACGTCTGAGCAGAGAACTGGCGCCCATTGCGATGACCGGCGAGCTCAGGCATGGAGGAGAGGATGTAATGGAAATTTCTTCCTGTACGATCATCGAGCCATCGAATGATCTGCTCGAACGTACCGCGGATGCTGAAAAGGATGGTGTTCGCGTGTGGATCCTCGGAGCGAATGTCGAATAATCTGGCGACCTCGCCGCGCGTGTGGCGTGGGTAGAGATTAGGTTCAGGGTCGCCTTTGCAGAGAATATCTTCTCGCGCCTTCAGCGCTCGTCCGCTCTTAAATCGGTTCCTGGGGTTCCGCTACGCTCCACCCCAGGCTTTAATCCGGTCGCGCCTTCGGTGCTGAAGATCACCGCTTCGTTAAGTTAGCGCTGGCACGTCCAATGAGCTAGAAGCCGGACATCCGCGGGACCGCGGGCGGCCCCCGCAGGCCAAAAGCGAAATTGGCGTCGATACGTACAACGCCGGATCTCGCGGGAGCGCGTCCCTGCCAAACGCGCGGACGAAGCCACACGCAGAGGGAGCGCGCCCGTTGTCTACGATCAATCGGACGCGTACGCCGGACGGGCGGGATCACACACCAGCTGCTTCAAGAAACTCTATCTCTTTTTCCGGTGTGTGTTGAGATGCTTGATGCAGCATTCGATTTACGGCGTTCAGATAAGCTCGTGCACTGGCTTCGATTACATCTGTGCTGGCGCCTTTGCCTGTAATGAGTCGGCCGCCACCGAAGTCGCATTTTAGATTTACTTCACCCAATGCATCTTTGCCGCTCGAGACCGCGCTGACGTGATATTCCACCAGGTGTCCGCGCTGGTTGAGGATGCGGTCGATGGCTTTCATGGTGGCATCAACAGCTCCATTTCCGGGAGAAGAATCCTGCAAAGTCTCTTCCCCCTTGCGCAGGCGTACAGTGGCCGTTGGGATCGTGGCAGTACCTGAGGTAAAGTTGAGATAGTCCAGTTGCCAGGTTTCTTGAGTCACACTGATGGAGTCGTCTACCAACGCTCCGAGGTCATCGTCGTAAACGAACTTCTTTTTATCCCCGACTTCCTTAAATCGAACGAAGATCTGCTGGACTTCTTCGTCGCTTAATTGGTACCCGAGATGCTGCAATCGCTTCGCCATCGCGTGCCGTCCGCTGTGCTTGGTGAGTGGCAGTTCGGTTTCGCCCCAACCGACGTCCCGGGGATCCATGATTTCGTAGGTCTCACGATGTTTTAGGATTCCATCCTGATGGATGCCGGAACTATGTGCAAAGGCGTTCTCGCCCACGATCGCTTTGCTGCGCGCCACGATCAGACCGCTCATCCGACTAACCAATCGCGAAGATTTCACGATCTCGTAGGTGTTAACCTCCGTGTAAAAATCGGTGAAGTAGTCGGACCGCGTTTTGACTGCCATCACGATCTCTTCAATGGCCGCGTTCCCAGCACGTTCGCCGATGCCGTTCACGGTTCCTTCGATCTGGCGGGCACCCGCCTGAACCGCGGCAAGCGAGTTTGCCACGGCCATGCCAAGATCATTATGGCAATGCACGCTGATGATTGCTTCATCGATATGCTTTACGTTTGCCTTTAGATATTTGATTAAGTCGGCGAACTGACCGGGGACAGCGTAGCCAACCGTATCGGGAATATTGACGGTGGTTGCTCCGGCCTCAATGGCTGCCTGGACAACTTGAGCCAGGAATTCTGGCTCGGTCCGGGAAGCATCCTCGGGCGAGAATTCGACATCCTTCACAATCGCCTTAGCCCGTTTCACGCTCTCGGTGGTCAGCCGGATAATCTCATCGCTGGCCTTTTTGAGTTTAAAATCGCGATGAATCTTGGAGGTCGCGAGAAAGACATGGATGCGGGCTCGATCGGAGGCGGGCTTCACGGCCGCGCCTGCGGCGTCGATGTCTTGCGGGACACAGCGAGCAAGACCCGCAATGATTGGTCCACGGACTTCGGTTGCGATCTTCTGTACAGCTTCAAAATCACCGTCGCTAATGACGGGGAAACCGGCTTCTATCACGTCTACGTTCAAACGCTGCAGTTGACGTGCGACCTCCATCTTTTCGCGGAGGTTCATCGACGCTCCTGGGCATTGTTCGCCGTCACGCAGGGTGGTGTCGAAAATAATCACTTTGTCTGCCATGTTTGCCTAAAGTTAGTTAGTTTGGGGAATTGAGTTCCGGTGGAGGAGCGATACGGTCAAAACCGATTCCACCGCGAGCGATTCTGACCAGACTAAAATAAGACTAGGAGAGCAGAAGAAGTTTTGGGGCGCCACTCCCGAGCAGGAGTAACCCAAAGCTAAGAAGCTGTCCATCGCGGCGCATTAAGTTTCAAGCGTAGCAGCGAGGCCGGGCGGAGTCAAATGAGAAGGCAGACCCAAAACTCTTTGGAGCAAAGGCTGGAGCCTTCGGTTACTTTCATGGCATTCTTGGCTTTATTTTATGTTATGAACCGTCCCTGGTACTTTCCTGACCCAATGCAATTGGAAGGCGCATTGGCGGTCTCCCGGCAATTGGATATTGTGCCCGGATTGGCGAGTGTTCTCGCGAGAATAGGCCTAGTGGAAGAAGGAAAAGCGCGCCAGTTTCTGTTTCCACGATTACGCGATTTGCGCGACCCATTCGAAATTGGTGGAATTCAAAAGGCCGTCGACCGGATCTTTCAGGCAATCGATCGGCGCGAGGTGATCGTTCTGTACGGTGATTACGATGTGGACGGCGTTACTTCTGTTGCGCTCCTGCATCGCGTGATGAGAGCCTTCGGAGCCGACGTTCAAACCTTCCTGCCACACCGGCTCGAAGAAGGTTATGGTCTTTCCGAGGAAGGGCTGCAACGATGCTTTGCGATGCATTCGCCGCGACTGCTGATCGCGTTGGATTGCGGGACTACCGCCGCAAATCCGATCAGCGAAATTGAAGCTGTCGGGGTAGATGTCGTCGTTATTGATCACCACGAGGCAAAAGGTCCCCTTCCAGATTGCCGTGCGTTCGTGAACCCTAAAACGGGTTCAAGCTATCATTATCTTTGCACCGCAGGTCTCGTTTTTAAGCTCTGTCACGCCTTGTTACGTACACGGCGGCTTCCAGAGTTTGATTTGAAGAAATACCTCGATTTGGTCGCCATTGCCACGATTGCGGATCTAGTCCCGCTCGTCGATGAGAACCGAACCTTCGTACAACACGGTTTGCGCCAGCTTGAGCAAACTGAGTGGATCGGCTTAGGAGCTTTGATGCAAGTCGCCGGCGTGAGTCCTCCGATTCGCCCCGTGCACGTTGGCTTTCGGCTCGGCCCGCGGTTGAATGCCGCCGGCCGTGTTGGAGTGGCTCAGGATGCGCTCGAAC
Source organism: Chthoniobacterales bacterium (assembly GCA_035939025.1). Taxonomy (GTDB): domain Bacteria; phylum Verrucomicrobiota; class Verrucomicrobiia; order Chthoniobacterales; family JAFAMB01; genus JAFAMB01. The sequence continues at coordinate 15,427 of DASZGG010000229.1, forward strand.
TTTTGCTCGCTGAGGATGCGGAAAAGGCATTTCTATTGGCACGTAGCCTGGATTGGCAGAATCGCGATCGACAATCAGTCGAACAAAAGACTCTCGAAGAAGCTTTGCAGCAGCTGGCGAAGACGTTTGTTCCGGATCGAGACGCCGCGATCGTGGTGGCCTCCCGCGGCTGGCATCCGGGAGTAATCGGCATTGTAGCCTCGCGTCTGACGAAACAATTCCATCGCCCAACCATGGTGATCGGGTTTGACGATTCGGGTGAAGGGAAAGGAAGCGGGCGGAGCGTTGCGGGTCTATCGCTTGTGAAGGCCCTAGGAGAATGCGGTGACTACCTCTTGCAATTTGGTGGCCACGATATGGCTGCCGGTGTGCGGATCGAGTTTGATCAGCTCGAGTTATTCTCGGCGGCGTTTCGGGCAACGGCGAGAAAGATACTCACGCCGGATTTGTTGCAGCCCCGGCTTGAACTCGACGCAGAACTTACCGGCCAAGACATCACCCTCAAGTTTCTCACCTGCCACGATTTGTTACAACCGTTCGGGGTCGGAAACCCGCAACCGCTCTTTTTCATTCGACGAGTTGCGCCCGCCAGTGAACCGAGATTACTCAAGGAGAAACATCGTTTATTCAAGCTTCGGCATGGCGGTTGCCTTTTGAGCGCAATTCACTTCAACGGCGCAAGATTTCCGCTACCGGACCCGCCCTGGGACGTAGCGTTCACCCTCGAAGCAAATCATTATCAGAACCGGGTACAACTGCAGCTTCACGTCGAAGCAATACGGCAGAGTGGCGGTGGTGTTGAGAGGTGAGAACGCCAGGCGAACGGTGAACGGCGAGCCGAGGTTGGATTGAAATTTAGAGCAAGTAAAACTCCCTCATGAACGCACTCGACGAGCCTCTTGAAGAACTCGGGTGGGTACCGGAGCCGCAGCGAAAACTGATCCGGCGGCTCGGTATCGAGACGTGGCGGCAGTTACTGGAGCATTATCCCAGGCGGTACGAGGACCGCACGCGGTTTGGCGCGTTCCCGACGGACGGCTCCGAAGAGCCGATCTGTCTTCGTGGAATCGTCCAGACGGTATCCGCTCGTTATTTCGGAGGTCGCAAAATCGTAGAGGTGATGGTGGAAGATGTTTTCAGCACAGCTCTGAGCGGCCGTGTGGTTTGCCGGTGGTTCAACCAGCATTATCTGCAGCGAATGTTAGCTGCGGGTCAGGAGTTGATCGTCTTTGGCCGTCCTAAGCGATACAAAAATCGGATCTATCTGGACCATCCGGAGTTTGAAATAGTTGAGGAAGAAGGAGAAGAAAATATTCACATGGGTCGGATCGCGCCGATTTACCCGCTGACCGAAGGGGTGCGCCAACGAGCGTTGCGTGCGGTGATGTTCCGGGCCACTCAAGAACTAAAGGCGCTGCGACCGAGTTTCTTTGCCGGTTCGGACGCACTGTCCGAGGAGGAAGCGCTGAGTCAGATTCATTTCCCGGACAGTCTGTCAGCTCAGGAGGAGGCGAGAAAGGTCCTCGCGTTGGCGGAATTTGTGGCCATGCAGATTGTGGTCGAACGGCGGAAACGTTTGGTTGTGGCGCTTGCGGGGGACCGGCACGTGGCTTCCGGAGAGCTGACGGAGCGCTTTCTCAATGCGCTCCCTTACCGGCCAACGGCGGCCCAGAAGCGTGCGATTGGAGAGATCCGGCGGGATATGGCAAAAGAGGTTCCGATGAGTCGATTGCTGCAGGGAGATGTCGGCGCAGGCAAGACCATCGTGGCGGCGGCCGCGATGCTTTACGCGGTTGAAGCGGGTTACCAAGCTGTGCTTATGGCGCCTACCCAGGTTCTAGCCGAACAACATTTCGAAAACTTCCGGCAGTGGTTGTCTGCGCTTGATGTTCGAATCGCTCTCCGGACTGGGACGCGGCAGGAGGTTTCCCATCTCGAGCTCTACGGTGATTCCCAGATTCTGATCGGGACCCACGCTTTACTTTACGATCCTGACCAGTTCCGGCGTCTCGGCCTGGTTGTGATTGATGAACAGCATAAGTTTGGCGTCTTGCAGCGCACGAAGTTGTTAGAGAGAAGACCTGTTCCGGATCTGCTCGTGATGACCGCGACACCCATTCCTCGGACCCTGGCGATGACAGTTTACGGCGACTTGGAGGTTTCGATTTTGGATGAAAAGCCGGCGAATCGCCGCCCGATCGTTACTCGCGTTCGGCCATCTGCAAAAATCCCGGAGGCGGCTTCATTTATTCGAGAACGTGTTGATGCCGGACGCCAAGCATACATTGTTTACCCCGTGATCGAGGAATCAGACACCCTGAGCCTGAAGGCCGCGACGACTGAACATGCCAAGTGGGAGAAATTGCTCGCACCGATTCGGTGCGGGCTTTTGCACGGCCGCCTGACTCCAGATGAAAAGGAGCAAGTGATGGAAGCATTTCGGGAGGGTCAAATTGATGTCCTCGTCTCGACGACAGTGATTGAAGTGGGTGTCGATGTCCCGAATGCGACAGTTATGTTGATCGAGAACTCGGAACGGTTCGGTTTGGCTCAACTCCACCAGTTGCGAGGGAGGATCGGCCGCAGTCAACATCAGAGCTATTGCGTTCTTCTCACGGATCGAGAGGATCCTGAGGCACTCGATAAACTTGCTATTTTGGAGCGGAGCGAAAACGGATTCGAAATCGCGGAGGCAGACTTAAGAATAAGAGGTCCTGGGGATTTGCTTGGCACGGTGCAGAGCGGTTTGCCGCCATTGCGTCTGGCAGATCTGATCAGGGATGAAGCGTTATTATTTCGGGCCAAGGATATCGCCAGAAAGATCCTGGACGAGGACCCTGAACTGCAACAGCCTCCACATCAACGTTTTGCTCGAATTGCTGTCCAAAGCGGTGAAAATGGAACAAATTTAGCGAATTAACCACGGCATCAATGAAGAGTTTCCTGAAGTTTTTGGTATTTGTTTTACTCCTGGCCCTTGCCATTTCACTTATTTACGTATGGCAAGGCAAGCAACCTGGCCCAGCCCAAGTGAAGGTTGAGAAGTTTACGCCGGCGGACAAGCCTAGCCTCGACCTGGATTCCGTGGACGTGTTACAGCGCCTGGACGACGAGTACACGAAGGTGGTCACCGCCGTAGTTCCCAGCGTGGTGAGCATCACGACGACAAAAACATTGACTCGCCGGATGCCAATCGATCCTCTGGAACTTTTTTTTGGGCGGCGTTTTTCCGATGAGAGCCCGGCTCAACAGAAAGTCACCTCGCTCGGATCGGGAGTGATTGTCTCTAAGGAGGGGCACATCGTGACGAATAACCATGTTTTAAACGGGACCGACGATGTCACCGTGCAGCTGAGTGATGGGCGGGAACAAAAGGCAAAGATAGTCGGAACCGATGGACAGATCGACCTCGCAGTATTGAAGATAGATCTTCCGAATCTGATTCCTTTGCCGATTGGTGACTCGGACAAAGTGAGAGTCGGTCAGATTGTGATGGCGATCGGCAACCCGTTTGGTCTGGACGAGAGCGTGAGTCAAGGAATTATAAGCGCCAAAGATCGCCGAGCGATGAACGACAGTCAGGTAGAGTTTTTCCAAACCGATACGGCGATTAACCCGGGCAATTCGGGTGGACCGCTGGTGAATATTCGAGGCGAGGTCATTGGAATTAATACGGCGATTTACTCGGAGTCCGGTGGAAATCAGGGTATTGGATTTGCAATTCCATCGAACGTGGTAAAGGCCGCAATGAAGAGTATCATCTCCAAGGGGAGAGTGATTCGGGGCTACCTCGGAGTTGGGATACAGCCGGTGACGAAGGATATTGCCGAACAATTTAAGCTCGACAGCGCTCGAGGTGCACTGGTGACTGACGTCACTCCTGGTTCTCCCGCTGAAAAGGCTGGAATCATCCGTGGAGACGTGATTCGAAAGGTGAACGGTTACGACGTCAAGGACACGATTTCCCTGGTGACCCGGATAGCCGAATCTGATATCGGCTCAAATCTGACGATCGACCTGATACGGGATGGGGGGGCCAAGAGTGTCACGGCCCAAATCACGGAGCAGCCGGCCGATCTCGTCGCGCGTATGAATCGCAACCAGAACGGCTCCGGTCAGTCAGGGACGTCGGAGAACGCTGTGTTTGCCGGAATCGAAGTTCAGAATCTGACTCAACAGCTCCGAACGGAGGCAAATGTTCCAGCGAACGTAAATGGAGTGATCGTGACAAGTGTAGACCCTGGTTCGCCTGTAGCACAGCAAGTCAGGCCGGGAGATGTCATTGAACAGATTAATCGGCAGTCCGTTTCCGATGTGGATGAATTTCAGCGTGTCGTCGGCCAACTGGACTCGGACCGACCTGTGATGGTTGGTCTGGCACGCAACCGTCAGCGATCCTTTGTGATTATCCAACCCAATTGAGTTATTTGTCCTGAAGTTTACTAATCTTTCAACATTGTTATGAGGCAAGGTTCTTCTGGTAATGTCATTGCCGCGCTGGTGAGTTTTTTCATCCCGGGCCTGGGTCAA
>DASZGG010000230.1:0-3670 GCA_035939025.1 Chthoniobacterales bacterium
ATCTGAGCTGCGTTCCATGCGTAGACGTAATTTTCAAAATGTGGCACCGTCGGAACACTCAATGGATTTGTCAAAAAGTCTCCCTCACTCTTCAGTGACCCGTATAACAAAATTATAAAAGGGTAAGCTACCCAGAATAAAACAATTCCAAGGATAAGGTAGGAGAAAATCTTTGAGATCCGGTGCCCGAAACGGGAATATCCCGAACCTGGTGAATGAGGCGGTAGTGAAACCATAGGGTCAGTTCGTTTTGGCTTTGGTTAATCTTAAAATCAGAACCGACATCGTGGCCACCAAACCTAACAGGACCACGGACATTGCGCCGGCATAACCGAATCGATTGAACTGAAAGGCCTGCAGGTAGACCTCAACCATCGCTACATTTGTCGCCTTGAACGGGCCTCCTTGGGTCATCACATAGATGAGATCAAAGACGCTGAACGCTCCCAGGCTGGCCAATAGTACGTTAATCGCAGTAAATGGCTGCAGGAGCGGAACTGTAATCCGCCAAAATCGCTGAAACGCGCTCGCACCATCGAGCAACGCGGCCTCGTACAGATCTTTGGGAATCGACTGGAGACCCGCGAGATAGATCACGAGATGGAACCCAGTCCATTTCCAGATGTCGACAAAGATGACAGCTCCGAGGGCCGTGTCGGCAGAGCCAAGCCAGTCCTGTCGAACTGCCCGAAGGCCCAGGGCATTGAGGATCGCGTTCAGCACTCCATAATCAAAATTAAAAAAGAGGGTCCAGATTACGCCGATTGCCACGAAAGAAAGAACTACCGGCAGAAAGAGAATCGTCCTGAAGGTGCTCCGACCAAAAAGATTCTGGTTTAAAAGAACGGCCAAGAACAGAGAAAGGGCGATCTTACCGGCCACTGTCGTGGCCGCATAGATGATGTTGTGAACAATAGCCTCCCAAAAATCCTGATTGGATAGAACTTCGAGGTAGTTGTTGAGCCCGATAAAGCGCGGCGGACTGAAACCGTCCGCGGCCAACAGGCTCAACGCGCCTTCGAGAAGAATCGGCAGATGGGTAAATATAAACAGGACGCAGCATGCAGGCGCCACCCAACAATAGGGTTCAAGCTTTCGAAGCCAACGCCGCAGGGGCTTGGTTCCGGCAGGATCCCAGTGGACTGGCGCCGCAGGTTCCTGTTCCATTACACAAGACCTCAAAGTTCCATTCCGCATCGATTGTTCATTGTCGCCTCAATTGGAAGCATCGATCTCCTCTGGAGGGGCGCTGCTTGCGGCGCCCCTGGAAGTCGCGAGCGACTCCCCGCGAGGCCGATCGCCAAACGGGCGATCAGGTCTTAAACGAGTAGCCGTTCGAAACCAGCCGGTCGAAGGTGGTCTGGACGTTCTTCGCCATCTCCTCCGCTTTGATTCTTCCGGCCAGGCCCGCCTGGAGACCCTCTTGGAAGGCGCGCGTGATTTCGGGTGGCCAAAACCAGTCGAGGTAGGTGACCATTTGATGAATGATATCCTTCTCTTTACTGTACACTGGAACATCAACTGGCTGGACATTCGCGTTTACCGGAACCGCGCCACCATTCAGCTTGACTCCTTCGGCGTCGCTAGAATCGCTGGTGATGAAATCGATTAACTTAAGCGCCGCGTCCTTCCGCTTAGGATCTATTTTCGAGGGGATGCTGAGAACAGTGCCTGGGCCACCGGGATATTGTGACTCGACCGGTTTGCCGACAAGATTTGGCATTAACATCATGTCCAACTCCATGTTCGCAGCGTTCGCATCCATAATCTGTTTAGCAACGGAATCATGAAAGAGGTAGAAAGCGCATTTACCGGTCATGAATTCGCTCAGCGCATTCGGGAAATCCAGACTGAACACACCGGGAGTGAAGAGTTTATCACGCGAAAACTGGAAGACGAGGTCGATCCCCTGGACGACATCCGGGTCGGTAAATTTTCCCTTGCCCGTAAGGATCTCGGCGGTTCTCTCGAGAGGTTTGTTCCCGCTGGTTTGAGCGAAAGTGGTAAAGAACCAAACCGGCCACATGTAGATTACTTTGCCCGGATGGGTGAACGATTTGACATCATGCTGATCAAGGACTTTCGCGACTTCCTTCAACTCATCGTAGGTTTTGGGCAATGACAGCTGGTATTTCTTGATCAGCGCCATATTGACGTAAATCGGAAAACCACCGGCCGCACCGCTCGGCACGCCCCACAAATGACCGCTCACGGTAAATGGACCGAGCGCTTCGGGTATAAAGCGATTCTTAAATGGAACATCATCAAACGGAATCAGGGACCCGGAGGTAGCATAACGTCGCAGATCCTGACCATTCAACATCAACACATCGATCTGCTCTCCGGCCGCTTGAGCGGCGGTGTAAAGTGCGACGAACTTTTCCTCCGGATACAATACGGTTTTCGTGTTAAGGCCGGGATTAGAGGCTTTGAAAGCTTCCAGGAGCTTCGGAAGCGCTTTGTCCGGGGTTGCACCTAACTGGCTAACCAGGACAAGATCTCCGGTGTAGGACTCGTCGGCGAGTGCGCTACCAGGGAATTGCTTGGACGCAAAGGCAGCAACGCTCAAAAATGCTGTGGCGCCTGCGGATCGGCGAATGAATTCGCGCCGCGAATAATTCGGTCGCGATTGAGGGGGAACCTGATGGTACATGGGTTGACAGGTGGTTGGTTATTTGGGTTTAATTAGAGGAAATTCGTGCTGGCCTACGGTTGAAGCCCGAATGACCAATCTGGTTTCAAATTTGACCACTTCACCGCTTAGCTCGCGATTGGCGATTCGAGCAAGAATGGCTCTCATAGCAGTTTCGCCCATCTCGTACAGAGGCTGCGCAATGGTGGTGATCGCGGGATCGAACAGTTCGGCCATTCGGATATTGTCATAACCGACCACTGCCACGTCTTCTGGAACGCGCTTGTTGAGGTGACGCAGGGCGTTAAATGAACCGATTGCGACCAAATCGTTCGCGGCCACGATCGCGGTCGGCGGATTGGGCAAACGCATCAAGACACTTACGCCGCGCTGCCCATCTGAGACATCGAACCCGCCGGGAATGAGCAGTTCGGCAGCAACGTGGATCGAACGCGTCGCATGCGCCTTAAGAAAGCCGGCAACGCGGTTTTTCTCGACCTGGCCCCCAACGGGAGGCGTGATCATGCCTATTCTCCGATGGCCCAGGCCCAGGAGATGCGATGTGGCGAGAAATGTACCGTGTTCATCATCTTCTGTCAGCAAAACGATCCTTTCGTCAGGTCGTTTCGATCCCAGTAGCACCACCGGGACGCGGTGAGCGAGAAGACTTTGCAAAACGCTATGCGATTCGGGTTGGCGTGGCTCGAAGGCTCCGACCAGCCCGGCTATTCGATGTTTTCTGAGCAACTGAAGATAGCTAAACGCCTTCTGCTGGTCATCGTCCGAATTGCAAAGGAATAGGGAATAGCCATGCTTCTGAGCGACATCTTCGATTCCCCGGACAAACTCGGGGAAAAACGGGTTAGTAATGCTGGGAATGAGAACGCCAATGGTAAAACTCCGCTGAGCGCGCAGGCTGCTAGCCAAAAAGTTGGGATGGTAATCAAGTTCGGCGATGGCCTCGCGCACGCGGATCCGGGTGAGCTCGGTAATCCCGGGTTTATCGTTGATGACGGCCGAGACGGTCTGGATCGAGAC
>DASZGG010000231.1:0-3472 GCA_035939025.1 Chthoniobacterales bacterium
CTTGCCCGACTCATCCCGATAGAATAGACTCTTGGTAATGTCCCTGACAATCCAGCTTCCAGCGCAAAAAAATCAGACGGCGTTCAATCTGCGACGCTGGAGCGAACTGGTGAACGACCAGGAGCTGGCGCGTCTGCCATACCACATCGAAACTGATCGACTCGGCCGCATCATTATGAGCCCACCTCCGGCTGTGGATCACACCAAACGCGTAGCGGAAATCTTGAAATTTTTGCACGAACTCTTTCCGCAGGGAAAAGTGTTGGCGGAGACGCCCGTCTCGACGAGTGACGGCGTTAAAGCAATGGACGCGGCTTGGCTTTCACCGCAAAGAGCAAACGAGCTAGATAGCGGACCTTGTCTCTTGAGGGCCCCTGAGATCTGCATCGAAGTGCTTTCTCCTTCGAACAGTCAGCTCGAAATGGTCGAGAAACGTGCTCTCTACTTTGAAGCCGGTGCTGCAGAGGTCTGGACCTGCGATCTAGACGGTCCAATGACATTTCACGTTGGCCACGACGCGCCGCAGGCTGAAAAATCGCAGCTGGTCCCGAATTTTCCTGCGAACGTGTGAACCCACTGTCCGCTGAACTAAAGTCGCGAACTCACCGGACAGTACGGAAAGCGTTAGAATCCGGCGGTCTGTGACGATCGGTCGTCTCACATCAGTGACCAGGAGATGCGGACCCGGCCCAAATTTAGATTTTGCACTGGATCCGAGGGCGGTAAGGATCCAAGTAAAATACACACAGATTGATGATTCAGCTAAAAATTGCCTCGGCGGCGTTTGGTGAAAATGGCTGGAATTGGGTCTTATCGCAGCTGATATCAGTCTCGGAGTTATTCATGACCGAGCAAACCGGCCAACCCTAGCCAGACAGAGCGAGGTTGTGAATAACTCCGCCGCCGGCGAAAATAGTGCCGGCGGACGTCCTGCCTCGGCTCGATCACGGTCATATCGCAGCGATCCCCTGAGGATCAAGGGAAGACTACCGGGCGAGCCGAAGGCCCTTGCTCCGACATCTAATAGAAAGACGCCTCAAGAAGGCCATCATATCAGCTTGGTGGATAGCAGGGCAAAGCGACGCAAAAACCAAAGGCAGCAAAGGCAAACCATGAATGACTCCGAGCTGTGGAAGCAATACCGGGCATTTGGCGCCGTGGATTGGGCCAGCGAAAAGCACTCCATTGTCGTTGTCGATCAAGCCGGTAAAGTGATCGAAGACTTCGAGATCGAACACTCGGCTTTAGGTTGGAAGAAGTTTCGGGAAAAACTTCAACCTTACGGCTCGATTCCTTTTGCCATCGAGACCAGTCAGGGAACGGCAGTCGAGCAATTGTTGGAAGCTGCTATGATTGTTTATCCGCTCAATCCCAAGAGCGCTCAGGCCTACCGAGAACGCAAAGCTCCCAGTGGGGTTAAAGACGATCGATTGGATGCTTGGAGTTTTGCCGACGCCTTGCGGGTTGATGGCCAAGACTGGAAAGCACTCCGGCCAGAGGAGCCGCTGATCAAAGAACTGCGTTTACTCTGTCGGGATGAAGTCGCCCTCATCGAACAACGCACCGCTTTTATTCAGCAACTGCGCCATGCATTGGCAGAATATTACCCCGCCGCATTAGAGGCTTTTGAGGATTGGACTTCGGTCTCGGCCTGGATTTTTTTGCAGCGTTTTCCTACCCCCGAGCTGCTGGCCCAGGCCGGCAAGCGACGATGGCAGAAGTTCCTGCACAGCCGCCGGCTCTGGGGCAGCGACCAGGGGCCTCGTCGCATGGAGATCTTCGCTCACGCTACCGAACTGAGTGGTAGCGCGCCCACCGCCAAAGCCAAAAGTCTGTTGGCCCTAAGTCTAGTGCAGATGCTCTTTGTCATTGAAAAGCAATTGGCAGTCTATCGCCAACGAATCGAAGAGCTCTTCGCTCGTCATCCTGATCATGATCTATTCGGTTCCTTGCCAGGCGCCGGCCCTAAGATCGCTCCGCGCTTGCTGGCCGAGATTGGCGATGACCGCGAGCGATTCGACGGCGATACCCAAAATCTACAATGCTTTGGCGGAACAGCCCCGGTGACTAAGCGCTCCGGAAAATATCGTCACTGTCATCAACGCTGGGCCTGTGACAAACACCTCCGCCACGCCATCCATCTTTTTGCCGAGCAGAGTCTGTCCCGTTGTGCGTGGGCCCAGACTTACTATCAGCATCACCGCCAAAAGGATCGCAGTCACGCTAATGCTCTGCGCCGACTCGGTCACCGCTGGCTCAAAATCATTCACAAGATGTGGATGGATCGAACCCTATACGACCCAGAGCTCCATCACCGCAATCAACTCCAACACGGCTCTTGGATCTTTCAGTTAAAAGAATGTTAATAACCCATCATTTTTTCGCTTGAAGACCGATAGAAAGTCTTCCCTCCCGTAAGCCCTCGTATGAATTACGAATAACGGATTGTGAGGCCAACCCTCCACGCGCCTCGCACATCTGGCGTGCAAGTAAGGAGGCCGGTAAGGGTAGGAACTGAGAACAGAGACATATTTTGCCGTTGTCACTCAACGGCTGAAAGAAGCGCTGGCCAAGCTAACTGGCCAGTCAACATTGCGTACAATACGCTATAGTAAAATTTCGCACGTTAGCTGCTAATACCCGTGCGATACAATTGATCCCACTTGAATCATTGATATTTCGAATACATAATTTCGAATGGTTCTGGTGTAACACTGATTTCCCCTCTGAATGGGTTATCCAATGCGCCCAACAGATAAATTAGAAGGCCCAAAAGCACCGAAAGCATTACTGTCATCCAGAAGTGCATGTTCTGGCTTCTCATGTCGAAGAACCAGGTCATCGCGATGTTGAGCAAGGCTCCAATCAAGACGATGGTCCATAACGGCTCGGGCAGACCCGCGCGCACGCTCTGCAATCGCCTTCCGCGCAATTCCGCGATCCTGTTAAACCCTTGGTAGGCTTCCGCGTAGATCACTTTCTGGCCTTCGGTCGCCGGTTCAAATCGGCTGAGGTGCGTCTGAAGAGTACTCAGCGTCACACCTTCGTCCTGAGGGACGATTCCTCTCCGTTGTTGGGGCCACGCGACATCAATGACTTGGCGAAGGTACTGGCGCAAATCTGCCTGAAGTTCCGTGCGATTCGGGTCAGGAAAACTGCTAACGTCTCTGTACAGCGCCCCAACCGCCGCCGCTTCCTCGCCGACCCTAGTTTCCACGTCCGAGTAGTTCTGCCATGTCGCGACAGAGAATAAGCCCAACGTGATCCCGTAAAACACGCAAACCGCTCCGAGGTAAAAGCCGACGACCTCGTTATGCGAATGTCTGTCGCCATGAACGCTCCGCACCCACTTCCGAGTCGCGTACAAGCCACCCAACCCGATCGCAACTGTAACCGCGATGGTCAGGACTCCAAACAGCCAGTTCGGAAGGTCATACACCCAATACATGTTCATAGTCGAGTCTTGGTTATA
>DASZGG010000232.1:0-8354 GCA_035939025.1 Chthoniobacterales bacterium
TCCGAAGGATGCAGCAGTTGCCCACCGGCCGAATCCTGGCTTGGCCAGCTGACAACCGACGGCCGGCTCTGGAAAGAGATTGTTCCTGTGGCTTTTCACGTGGATTACTGGGACAATCTGGGTTGGAAAGACCGGTTCGCCAAGCCAGAATACACTTCTCGACAGCGGAGCTATTCCGCGGTTTGGGGGATTCTTTCGGTATACACGCCAGGTTTCGTCCTCAATGGACAAGAATGGAAAGGTTGGTTCAGCGGAAACCCATTGCCGGCTCCCGACGATCGATCCGCCGGGACGTTAGATGTCAGAATTAGGAAGGGAACCGCCAGAATAGCGTACTCCGGAAATAACGAACCGAAGGAAATTGAGGCGCACATTGTTCCTTTAGCAATGGATGTGAGTTCTGAGGTACGCGCGGGCGAGAATCGCGGTCGCAAATTAGCGCATAGTTTCGTGGCGCTGGATCTTGTATCACTAAAGCTGAGTGGCGAAAATGGTCAGTTTTCGGGTGAGCTGCCGTTTAACTTCGAGGCCGCCAAAGCGATCGCAGTCTGGGTCACCCCGGCCGGGTCGCTAAGCCCACTGCAGGCGACGGGCGGGCTTTTGAGGTAGGAGCCCTACCATCCCGCCCCGATGTACAGAGCTGAGACTCCCTCAAAAACGCCGACCTTTCCGCGTAAAGGCGTATTCAGGACGAGAACACCATCGTCTGAAATCAGCTGCCCGGTACGGCTGTCGAACAACAGGAGAAACGCGACCTGACGACTGGCTTGGTCAGCAGGACGTCCTCCGTTACCGATGCCGAATTCGCCGCTTTCTATCCTTCGAAGAAGCGGGCCGACTTCACCGGCTGTCAGGACCGAGGCCTCAACCGCGACCACGGGCGTCTGCGCTAGAATTGCCCGTTTTTTGGCGTTCGCTTTGTAGAGGAATTTTTCGAGTCGCGCTCTGGCTAGTGCGATTTCAGAATTGTACGGCGTTGCCGACATTAGCGCGTAATCGGTGCTGCCGGCAGAGACAGGTAGCGGAGAGATCCCGGTAAAAATGGAACCAAACACGAGGAGGGAAAGAGCAAACTGTTTCATTTCTTAGTCAAAGGAGATCCTACGCCGAGTCATCGCCTGAGTGCGATCTAAATCGGCGTATCGGCGTGTCGGAAAAGCGTCGAGACGCACCACACCACGAAGGTAGGAGCGGATCTACCCGCGTCGCCTAAACTTTCTCCTCCTCAATTTTTCGCGTCTTTTAGCGTGTGGGCGCAGCGCGTCGAAACGGCTAGAGTCGACTGGAAATCAATTTCTCCAATTTGACGATATCGGCCGAGAACTTGCGAATACCTTCTGCAGTTTTATCGACTGCCATCGGATCTTCATTGAACTCGAAGCGAAAAGCCTTCTCGTCGAGAGAGATTTTTTCGGCTTGAGAAGCCTTTGCGATTTCCGGAGACAGCTTACGCTCCATCGGATCAAAGGATTTGCTGAGTTCCTCCAGTAGGTTTGGACTGATGGTCAGCAGATCGCATCCCGCTAAGTACACAATCTGGCCGGTATTCCGGAAGCTGGCACCCATCACCTCTGTCTGGTATCCGAATTTCTTGTAATAACTGTAAATGCGCGTCACCGACTGAACTCCGGGATCGTCAGCGCCCTTGTAATCTTTGCCGGTGTTGGCCTTGTACCAATCATAGATGCGGCCTACGAAGGGGGAGACAAGTCTGACTCCCGCCTCGGCGCAAGCGACGGCCTGAGGGAAAGAGAAAAGCAATGTCAAGTTGCAGTTGATGGACTCCTTCTGGAGTTGTTCGGCAGCTTTGATCCCTTCCCAGGTCGAAGCGATCTTTATGAGGACACGTTCTCTCGAGATACCGCGCTGTTCGTAGAGCGCAATTAGCTGACGCGCTTTGGTGATTGACCCTTCTCTGTTGAAAGAGAGACGGGCGTCCGTCTCGGTCGACACGCGGCCAGGCACGATCTGCAAAATCTCTGTTCCGAAAAGGACGAGAAGATGGTCAATAATGGCCTCGCGTTTAGCCGAGGAGCTCAGTGCGGAATCCTTCAGATCAGCGATCGCTTTATCCAAAAGGTAGCCGTACTCCGTTTTTTGAGTGGCGGCGAGGATCAGGCTGGGATTCGTCGTCGCGTCCTGGGGCTGGTAAGCCCGCATGCTTTCAAAATCGCCGGTATCAGCAACGACTTTGGTGAACTTTTTTAGCTGATCCAGCTGTGAAATTTTTTCCAGAGTGGCTGTGCTCATAACAAACCAGACCGAACGCCTTTTGTGGCGCCAGTTCAACTACTTTCTGTGATCTGGAGGAAGTATTCGGCGGCGGGGGGACAAAAAGTGGCTAGTGGCTGGTGGCTAGTGGCTAGAATTCCGCCCCAGCCACCAGCCACCAGCCACTAGCCACTAGCCACTAGCCACTTCCTTCTCCCAAAAGGCCTCGACTGCCAGCTCGTAGATCCGCTTCAGAGGCTGTTGGCTCCGTTCAGCAGCAGCGTTACAGGATTCAAATTCAGGAGAAACTTGAAAGATTTTGCCGTCCTGGCTTCCGATCTTTATCTGGATCGATCCGAAGACCGTTTGTACCTGAACGATTTCGCGGTCAAGCGTGATCCTCTCGATTTCCCGATAGCGAATGCCGAACGTTGAGGTCTCTGTGAATAAAAGTTCTTGGATCTTTTGGCGGTCCGATGGCCGACAAAGCACCGAAAGCAGTATTCCAGGGCGGTTCTTTTTCATCTGGATCGGCGTAAAAAACGCGTCGAGAGCGCCTACCTTGAGCAGGCGAGCCTGGACGGCTCCCAATATTTCCGGCGAGAGGTCATCGATATTCGCCTGGAGCTCCACAATGCGGTCGCTCGATTTGGATTTTTCCGCTTCGCCCAGAACGGCTCGCAAAATATTCGGCCGATCGAACAGTTCGCGCTTTCCGAGGCCATAGCCGACCTTTGTCGGGCGCATTTCCGGCATAGCTCCAACCATATGGTGGAATTCCGCTACGATGGCCGCTCCGGTAGGTGTGATCAGCTCAAATGGGACCGCCACCTGGCGAATCGGGATATTTCTTAGGATTTCAAGCGTCGCAGGTGCCGGCAGGGGGTACTCGCCGTGAGCGCAGCGGAAAGTTCCTTGGCCGTCAACAAGTTCGGAGACGTAAACCCGCGCTATTTGGAGCGCTTCGACGCCGACGCAGGTGAGCACGATATCAACGATTGAATCGAGTGCGCCGACTTCATGAAACTGAACTTCTTCGATCGGCACGCCATGAATCTTTGCCTCGGCTTCTCCTATTCTGCGGAAGATTGCCGTGGCATGCAGTTTAACAAAGTCTGACAGCCCGCTGGCTTGAAGCAGCTCGCGAATCTCGGAGAAGCGGCGTGAAGAAGCGTTGGAATGCGCGTGATGGTGGGATTCAGGCGAGCCAGTGTCCGGGACGGTCTCGGCATGTGTAGCCCCACCGTGGACATCGAACTTCACGCCGGATATTCCTCCGCGTGTCTGGCGTTCGAAATGCAGGTGATAGTCGCCCAACTCGAGTTTTGAGAGTTCCCATTCGAAGGTTGAAGGGGTAATTCCCAGATCGGCCAAAGCGCCGATCATCATATCGCCGCTGATCCCCGAAAAGCAGTCCAGGTAGAGAATGCGCATTCCGGTCTACCTACGTCGAAAGGACTCAAGAACTCAAGGACTCAAGGACTCAAGAAGAAGAACCGACAGTCGCGCGCCTAGGTCCGCATCGCAGCTTTCTTGCATTCTTGAGTGCTTGAGTTCTTGAGTGCTTGAGTTCTTTCGACGAAGCGCGACCTTTGCAGTCTGCGTGATTTGGAGGTTCCGACATTGCGTTTTGCATAAAATTTTCTTACTGACTTTTCGTTGGCTAGTCGCTTCAGAAGCGATTGACTAGCGGAAAGCTGAGGATTCGGGCCGTCTCGGCCCAGAGATTGCTAATAATTCTTACGGTGAATTCTAATAATCGGCGGCAGCCAGTGCCGATCGCATTCGCCGGACAAAAGATGGACGAAGTGGCATGCGCGTATTAATTATCGACGACGAAAAATCAATTCGAACTTCAACGTCAGTGGCCATCCAGGCCGCTGGGCATCGGGCAGAAACGGCCGATAGCGGTCAGGTCGCGGTCCTGAAGCTTCAGGAAGACTCTTATGACCTTGTTTTTCTCGACTTGCGACTCGGTGATGAGGATGGACTCGAAATTCTGGAACAGATCAAACGTCAATTTTCCAAACTGCCGGTCGCTGTTTTTACGGCGTACGCCTCAGTGACCTCGGCAGTCGCGGCGATGCAGCGTGGCGCGTTCGATTACCTCGAAAAGCCGTTCACACCCGAGCATCTGCGGCAGATCATCGGGCGCGTGGAAAAACAGCGAAAGCTGGAGTCGAAGATCGACGATCTGCAGCAACAGATCGATCTACAGAATCCGAATATCGAATTGCAGTCGTCCGATTCCAGGATGAGCGCTATGCTGGATGTCCTTTTCCGTGCAGCCCCGACTCAAGCCGCAATTCTGTTATTGGGGGAGAGCGGCACAGGTAAGAGTGTTTTGGCTCGCGAGGCTCACCAAAGAAGCAACTGCAAAGAGGGCCCTTTTGTGACGATCAGTTGTCCTAGCTTATCGCGCGAGCTTTTGGAGAGCGAATTGTTTGGTCATATGAGAGGTGCTTTCACTGGCGCAGTGCGAGATACCTGGGGGAAGGTAGCGGCGGCTGAGTCTGGAACTTTGTTCCTGGACGAGATTGGCGAATTGCCGCTGGAGATTCAACCGAAACTGCTTCGACTGCTTCAGGAGCGCCAATACGAAAGAGTCGGCGAAAATAAGGTAAGAATGGCCAATACGAGGATTATTGCAGCCACAAATAAGGATCTGAAGGAGTGCGTACGGAAAGGAAGCTTCCGAGAAGACCTGTACTACCGTCTTGACGTTATCTCAGTCACGATTCCGCCCTTGCGCGATCGGTTGCAGGACCTCGAGAATCTGGCGAGATCGTTTTTGCAGTTCTTCGGACGGCAGCTTGGTAGAACTGGGTTGTCGTTTTCTGAAGCAGCGATTCAGAAACTGCGTGCTCATCCCTGGCGTGGCAACATCCGCGAGCTCAGAAATACGATTGAGCGTGCTGCGATCCTCGCGCAAACAAACGAGATAGGCGAAGAATTCCTGCCGGATGCGTCTTCGGACGGGCAAACGACAGAAGTAGCGCTCGGGGCTGACGTTACGCTTGATCAACTCGAGGAAGTGCACATCCGCAAGATTTTGCATAGAGCCTCGAGCCTCGATGCGGCAGCGAAAACGCTTGGAATCGATCCAGCGACTCTTTATCGCAAGAGAAAGCGGATGAATCTTTGAGAGATGTTGCGGTTGAAGCTCACCCTTGGGCTATTGGCGACTCTAATCATCCTGCTGTTGGTCGGGATATACGGGGTCTGGCTCTTTAACGATCTCGGGCGCGCGGTGGATGATGTTTTGCGGGATAACTACGATAGCATCAAGGTCTGCCACTACATGCGGACGGCAACAGCCAGGGTAAATACCTTTTATACTCGCGGCGAACATCCTTACCCTCCTTTCGATCAGCCGCAGACGCTGGACGAAGTCGAGCAGCAGTTTAAGGCCCGCTTTCCGACACTCGAACGGAACGCGAAGACCGAGGAAGACAAAGACTTGGTCGGAAAACTCAAGGATGCTTGTGCGCAATACATCCAAGTTTACCGCCAAATATTTGAGTATTTCAAAGAGGGAGGATTCGGCAATCCGCGTATCGGTGAGGTAAGGCAGCAGATCCCTTCACTGACTCTGCGCATCACAAACCTGAGCGGGAAGATTCTCGACCTTAATGAGGAACAGATGTTCAAGGCAAATCGGGCCGCCGCTAAGAAGTCCAAGGATTCGATTCGATTGTTGATGATAGCCATGATCAGCGCCGTGATCGTCTTCGTGTTTACCTATGCGCGCCTCGGTCAGTCGATTATCACGCCGATCCAGAACTTGACTAAATCGATTCGAGAGCTTCGATCTCGCGACTTTGCTCAATCTCTGACGGTGGAGGCTGATGATGAACTCGGAGCCTTGACCAAGGAGTTCAACGCCATGGCGGAGGAACTCAGGAACTTTTACCGGGAAACGGATCGAAAGTTTATCGAACTGAATCAGGTGATCCGGGCGATGATGACGACGTTACCCTACCCTCTGTTCATTCTCGGCGCTCGAGATGAGGTCAGCCGGATGAACCCAGCCGCGGAGAGATTGATGGATTCCCTGCGCTCTCGCGGGGCTATGCCAAACCAGATCCGGAAACACTTGGCGGACGCATCTGTGACGGGTCCGGATTATCGCTTGGACGACCTTAAGCAGGCCCTGCTTTTCCGGATCGACGAGCAACAGCTTTATTTTCTACCCAGAATTTTTCCTATTGTGCTCGAAGACGGCACCATTTTTGGAAGAGCCCTCATGCTTGTCGACGTGACCAGGTTTCGTTGGCTGGATGAGATGAAATCGGACATGCTATCGACGCTCAGCCACGAAATACGGACACCGTTGACTGGAATCCGTCTTGTGCTTCACCTCCTTCTGGAAAAGAACATCGGAGAATTAACGAAGGCCCAGGAGGAGCTTGTCATTACCGCCTGGAGCGACTGCGAACGATTGCTGAAGACGCTCAACAGTATTCTGGATCTTGCCCGTATGGAGAGCGGAAAAGCCCAGCTCGATTTGCAACAAGTCCCGGCTATGAGAGTGATCGAAGAGAGTTATTACGCATTCCGTGACCAGGCCGAGGCGGCCTCACATCCTTTCAGGATGGATGTTCCAGGAGGACTTCCGGCAGTTTACGTGGATCTGGAACGAATTTCTCTGGTCTTTTCAAATTTCCTCTCTAACGCGGTCAAGTATAGTTACGCTGGTAGCGAGGTTGTTCTGATGGCCCGCGCGTATAGTTCCGACTTCGTTCGCTTCAGCGTGGTCAACTCAGGCCCAGGCGTGAGCGAAGAGGACCAGGCCCGGGTTTTCGATAAGTTTTATCGGAGTTCGGCTAACAAGGGCGAGGGGGTAGGGCTTGGTCTCTCAATCGCTCGTGAAGTGGTTCAAGCGCACGATGGAAGAATCGGTGTTTTCAGTGAGCTGGAAAAGAGAACAGAGTTTTATTGCGATCTGCCGGTAGCGAAACAGTGACGAGCTAGCCTGCAATGAGCGCGTGGATGCACATGGCGTGTGAGATTTGCGGGCTAGCCCGCAATGAGCTCGTCGCTTCGGTTTTTGCGTGATTTTTGCGGGCTAGCTAGAGGCTGTTGCGAAATGTCTGCAAGCGCGTCCCGTAGGGACAACACCGATCGTAGCCTGGCACGAAGTGCCTGGGAAAGCGTCCCTCGAAAGAACCGTCCCGTAGGGACGGTATGATCGGGCGTAGCTAATCCCAGAGGTATTTCTCGTCGAAATGTGCGCCGTGTTTCTTAAGGAAGGCTAAATACTCTTCTTGAAAGGTTCGTGTCCGATGATGTTCGAGCTGCTGCTCGATGTCATGGACCGAACCTGCGAGATACCAACGCTGAATGCGCCATCGCCCTGTTGCCAAGCAAAGTTTCGGAGGTTTGGAAAGGTCTGATGAATCCAAGCCGATGATCCTGCCTTTATCAATTGAACGGCCTTCGCAACGGCCAATCTCGTAGGCAGGGTACAAGGAGATGGACATGGTCTGAGACGCCGCCAATGTTTAGGGGATCATGCCATTCTGCTTAGCGATACCGCCCGTGTACGGCCAAAGGCGTTCTCGAATATCAGGATCCAGGACCCAAACACGTTCCTTCGTGCTGAAAACGCAATGAATGTTCAGGCACGAGAAAGTGTTTGCCATGGAAAGAAATTGTATCGTAGGCCAGAAATCATACAACATAAATTTTTTCAGTTTTCGTCACTCCAATCATCGAATCGGTGGGCAAACCTGCGCGAATCACACCGTACCCTACGGGACGGCTCTTTTGGGGTGGCGCTGTCCCAGGCACTTCGTGCCAGGCTACGATCGCACCGTCCCTCCGGGACATTTTGCAACAGCATCTAGCTAGCTTGGTCGATTGTCGCTACTCTTTGCAACGAACTCCGCGAGACAGGAGTATTCGACACCATGCGCGCCCGGGATGCTCTGCATCAGACTGACCGACGTTGTCTTCCACGGAACGCTCGGCGGTGCACCGGCGCCAGCCGAATGCCTTATGAGCTCCGAAAAGCCGCCGAGCCGATGCCCTGCGACGATTCGCCCAAGGGTGATGTGAGGATAGGAAGTATCCCGACTATCCAGGGCGAGGTGAAGTGACAACCGCGCCAAGAGGTCTGTTTGAAGCGTGTGCAATTGCGC
>DASZGG010000233.1:0-4422 GCA_035939025.1 Chthoniobacterales bacterium
CAAGAGAATGGAGGCGTTTTCCACTGGGGAGAACATGCGGTCCGATGCGACGTGTCGCGAACGGAGGCGGTTGGCCTGACGCTCAGCTCGGGTGCTACGCTCGAAGTTGATATGCTCTTGGTCGCTGGCGGCCGGAAAAGCAACACGGAAGAAGTGGATCTATCCGCTGCTGGACTAAATCCCGAGATTGTGAACCCTGGGCTCAAGTTTGTAGCGGAATGCGCATCACAGTCCAATCGATAGGCTTGTCGGGCCAGGAACGCGGGAAGCGATTAGCTGGTTCCAATCCGTCGAGAAGCTGACCGTCACTGGCCGGATCGACGATCCGACATTGAACGCGTTGAAGATCAGGTAAGAGGATTTCTTCGCGTCGGGAACTGTCGCTAACACTGGGACGCGTTGAAGCTGCGCTTGCCCACTTCCTTGGCGGGCAAGGGGGCGTCTATACTGGGTGCAGCTCGCTGTCAAAACAATCGCCCGGAATTGCAAAAGGCCTTGGTACGGCGTTGATCATGACCATCGTTGCACATGTATGCGACCATGATGAGCAAACACGAGCAGCGGTCTCTGCTGAGGTGCGAGCGTTGCAGCTCCGGAAAGAACGAACCGTCGACGAGTGACGTTCGGCTGGTGGGGGTGGTCGCTCTTTGAAAATAGGACAAGGGCTGGAAAAGCGCGACTTCTTGCCACCGACCTTTCCCAATCGGGCGAGGACGGTGGATCGCTGGCGTCCATTGTTGCATTCGCTCTTTGCCTACCTCTTCATATTTCAACGGCCCGCTTTATTTGGTCGGTGGTGCATTTTCGTTGGCATTTCCAAAATCGGTTTGGACTGCGAATCCTTAACGCTCAACGCCAGGGCAGCGGCGCGATTGTCACTGCTCCACCATGGGTGGCCTCACGAGTTTCTCGGGTATTCCGTCCTATATCGCGTCGAAGCACGGGGTCATCGGCCTGACGCGGCTGTTGCGAGGATCGCAAGTGTATTCAACGCATTGAACAAGAAATCCGGATTCATCCGGGCTTGAAGAGCGCGAACTTTGGCAGAGGCCGCTGCTGCTAGGGCTGGCCGTCGGAGACGCTGTCGCAGCTGGTTCTGGGGTTACGTTCCAGGCCAGCATCAGGATCTTCCAATCATCGCCGTCACGAGTATCAATCGCTGACCAGTAACCCCCGCGGCGATGCCGCCGATCACCACGAACAGAGCGACGGGCTTGTTCGGCAGCAGTTTCTTTCCGAGCATCAGCAAGCCGAGTGCCGCGCCGCCGGCAGCACATACGCTGCGATATGGCTTGTGAGCGATGCATACTAGGCCTTCAGCATCCAAGTAAAGACGACGATTTGTGTGCATGGGATGAAAAAATAATTGGGCGCATAACTCATATTCCGGGAAAGCGCACCAAATAGCTTTCGTTGCCAAACGGGCATCTCCGTGCCCACATATTCAACAATCATCTCACGCGGCAACACGAAAAATGTGTCGCTATTCTCAATTGCACAATCAATCGCACAACCCATTCTATTCGAAGCCTCAATGAGAATTTTTGGGGCATTGCAGTCTTGCATGTAGCCGTGATACGCGATGACGTGCCAGACCGAACAAGCGAGCGGGCTGACCTCCAGACGTTCCTCCATGGCTATGTGGCTCTGAGCGGTTCCTACAAGGCTTAACAAAACTACTTTCTCACGGAGGCATCCGCATCGACGCATCCACTCGAAGCATCGCGCGATCGCATAGCGCGGCTCCGGGTTTGAAGTGATAATGACGCATATCCCCGGCACCCGCGGAACGCGACCCGACGAAAGTGCTGCCTCGAGTGCCTGCGTGTAACATGGAGTCGATAACATCTGTGCTCGGATAAGGGCCCTTCCCTTGTGCCATGTCAGCATAACCGCCATCAGGGCGCTGGCGATGGCTATGGGGAACCAGCCTCCCTCTACAAATTTAACCAGAGAGGAAAGCAAGAACGGAAGCTCCAAACTCAGTAGAGCGGCCGTGACACACCCCCCGACCCAGGGTGGCTGGTGCCAGACCCGTACCACGACAAGCCCAAAGGCGATTGACGTGATTACCATGGTCGCCGTCACCGCCAAGCCGTAAGCTGCTGCGAGATTTCCGCTGGAACGGAAGGCAATGACGAGCAGAAGGCAAGCTGCGGCGAGATGCCAATTGATAACGGGTAAATAGACTTGCCCGCGCTGCGCGCTACTCGTGTGGCAAACGAGGAAACGGGGGAGCAGGCCCAAATCGCGAGCCTGTGCAGTAAGTGAAAAGACTCCTGAAATAAGTGCCTGGGAAGCTATGATCGTTGCAAGTGTGGCCAAAAGCACCAGGAGCAAGGTCGCAATTCCTTGCGGAACCATGTGAAAAAAGAGACTTCCTTCACGCGTGGCATCAGGATGGCGGATCGCTATAGCCGCCAGCCCTAAATAGTTCAAGATCAGGGAGGGCAGGACGATATAGTACCAAGCCCGAGAGATGGTCAGGCGTCCAAAGTGCCCCATATCCGCGTACAATGCCTCGACCCCTGTCACCGCCAGTACGACCGCTCCCAGCAGAAAGGCTGTTCGGAGTCCCCCGTGTACAATGGCGCCAAGCGCACGCCTAGGATCCAGGGCGGCCAAGACTTCTGGCGTCTGTAGAATCTGCACTAGGCCGCCGAGCCCAAGGGTTATAAACCAGAAGAGCATGATTCCTCCGAATAATGCTCCCAAGGGTCCGGTACCAAAACGCTGCACGGAAAATAGTACGAGAAGAATTACCAACGTAATGGGAAGCACAAACGCGGTTAGTTGCGGAGCGAAGTTTTGCAACCCTTCGATGGCACTTAGGACAGAGATGGCAGGAGTGATAACACCGTCTCCATAAATAAGTGCGGCTCCGAACATCAGTAAGAGGATAAAAAAAGGCAGTCGGATTCGACGGGAAGGAGGGTCTTTCCCTGCGAGGAGGGCCAATAGGGCGAAAATGCCGCCTTCACCCTTGTAGTCCGCTCGCATGACGAGAAGGACATATTTACAGGTAACGATAGCAAAAAGGCTCCAGATAATAAGAGAGGCAACAGCGAGAGAGTCCTCCGGCCCCGTATCTGCGGATGCATTCAGCGCCGTTTGAAAGGCGTAAAGCGGGCTAGTGCCGATGTCTCCAAAAACGACGCCAAGAGCCGAAACCACAAGATTGCCGCGATGGACAGCAGAGGTTTTCATGGTGCCTAAAATGGCTGTAACCCGGCGGGTGAAGCTTCCAGGGTAGTAGGGCAGCGATGAGGATTCGAGTAAAATGTGTTGGGGATCTGGCGGCAAACTAAGAAATCTGGGAGCGGAAGCAACGAAGTCCCCTAATCCAGCAGCGGGCTAACAACGCGGTAGGGCGAGGCTCCGCCCGTGCGCGCTTGCGGGCATTGACGCGCGCAAATCAGTAAAGCAAATGCTCGCGCACGCGCTCGAATCAATCGGTCCGCCTTGGGCGGCTTGGGCGTGTTTGTGTTTGCCTCCGGGCGACGGCTCAAAACCGAGGGCCGGCAACTTGATGGCATCCAAACGTTGTTGTATCCGCAACCAAAGGGGTGAGCTGTCGAGTGCGACCACAATCTGAAGGTTGCGTCAGTCGTTTCAAAAGCCGATCGCTCCCGCTTTATCGTCGTTTTCGTTGTCGATCGCGCGCCCGTCGCTCTTGCGCCTCTCCTCCCACTCGGCAAGGATCGCGTCCTTGATCTCGGCCCACTCGGTGTTGTCTTCGAACCACAGGATCATCGAAAAATTTCATCAGGACACGAGCCCGCATTTTTCACGCCCCCGTGAAAAATGCGCACTAGATCGTTTTGGGAGAAATGACTTTCTCCCCGTCGCCCCGAACGCTTTCGGGGCTCCTTCCTCTTTCGCCTAAGCGAACCCAGGTTTGCTTAAAACCACTCCTTTATCGTGTCTGGCTTGCGCCAGAATCCACTCCGAACCCACGGACGTCCTTTGGGCAAGAGTACCGTCTGCGGCTTAAACGGCCATAGATCGTATTATATAATATCCTTATTCAAAGTAACTTAGAAATCGACTATTCAAGTTTCACGCACTTTTCACGCACTTTTTACAAAGGCCTTAGAGAATTCCGATACTTGCGATTGATGCGCGCCTCTATCTCTTCCACCCGAGAGCCGATGAATATGTTTAGTGGGTTCATGGTGGTGATTTGAAGATGTGTAACTTATAAACATTCAATGTAATAAGTTACCTACCAGTCCGGAAAAATAGTAACTTGTCAAATTGTTATTTTATAAGTTATCTTTGCTCATGGCCTCTATCTCTGAACTTCCCGTCGCCAAGCGGCCCAATTTTCTTTTGCTTGGCGCGCATCCCGCCATCGATTTCGCAAACACACTTGTGCCGCCGCCCGGGCCGGACATTGAATTCCTGCAGTCCTGGCAAGAC
>DASZGG010000234.1:0-5132 GCA_035939025.1 Chthoniobacterales bacterium
GACGAGTACGAGGACGACTCCTCAAATTCGGAGTTTAGATTAAGTCGAGGCTCCGTCCGAGCAACACCTTGCACATCATGAAGATTTCGGCTGGTTTGAAGTTAAGTTAGCGGTTAGGTTCGATATCGTGCGACAAAACCCAGGCGATTCTGACATCAGGCCAACCGTTAACGCGCGACTGCGAAAATTTTCGTTTGTTTTTTTGGCCACGATCGTTGCGGCTGCTGCCCGTGGAGATGATCTCACGACGATCGCAGGGCAGACTTTCCATGATGTCCAGGTCCTGAGCCGCAATTCTTCTTCTCTGTTGATCCAAAGCCGAGAAGGCGAGTTCCAATTTTCGCTGGCCGAACTCAAACCAACGGATCGCGAGAAATACTCGAAAGATCTTACGAAGGCGATCGACCTTCCTGCCCTCGTCGTGATCGGTGAACAAAAACCTGATTTCAGCACCTCGCCCGAACGCTCGAGGACCGAAACCTTCGCCGAGAAGGAGATGCAGCGTCAGGAACAGCAAAAGCAAGAGGCGCAAAAAAAACGCATTGAATCCTATCAGCCCGTTCAAATACTAAGTGGGCTTTCGTTCAGCCTCAATTTGAGGGACCCGAAAAACGACAATGCGATTCAGCCAAGTTATTTGACGGCGGACTATCAACGCCTGGCGCCCGAGATTGTTGAGAAAGATGTCAGGGTATTTAGTTTGTCGCTGAAAAACCCCTAGCTTGCATCGCTCACAAATCCTTAGATTTTGTGAGCAATGCAGGTTTTTGATTCATTTATTTTAAAAGCAATTGAAGAAGTCAGGAGTTGCTGGAGTTCAGGAGTTGCAGAATGAGACGGCGGCTTTCCGGTTTGTGGATGGTGATTAATCGGCCTCCATGCGATGAAGATTTCGAATCGGCTTAGCAGTCGATTCGGTGCCAGTATCTGTTCCCGGCACGGATATTTGCATCCTGAACTCCTGCAACTCCTGACTTCTTCACTTGCTCGTATGTTTAAGAGCTATCCAGCGATTACAAATACGTTCGGATGACTGCGGAGCTCCAACTTCTAGTCGAACATATTCGAAAGGCGCACCGGATATTGATTTTCACCGGTGCCGGGATTTCGACAGGAAGCGGGATTCCGGATTTCAGGGGACCAAATGGGGTCTGGACCCGCCGCAAACCGGTTTATTACCACGACTTCATGACCTCGGAAGCGGCCCGCATCGAGCACTGGGATTACAAGCTCGAAGCTTGGCCAACGTTTCGCACCGCGCGCCCAAATCAGGCGCATCACGCAATTGTAAAGTTGGAAAACGCCGAAAGAGTCGTCGCCGTACTCACCCAAAACATCGATGGATTGCACGCGCTCGCCGGTTCAAATACAGAGCACCTGGTTGAGCTCCATGGCACAAATCTACTCGTAGAATGTCAGAGCTGTCATTGGCGTGGCGATCCCGAGCCCTGTTTTGAGAAATTCCGGATTCATCGGAAACCGCCAATCTGCGATTGTGGTGGGTTCCTAAAACCGGCGACGATCAGTTTTGGACAGAGTCTTGACCCGTTGGCACTCGAGCGGGCGGGTGAAGCGGCAGGAAACGCAGACCTGGTGATCGCGCTTGGATCCACACTATCTGTGTATCCGGCTGCCTCGTTTCCGTTGCTGGCGGCCCAACGCGGAGTTCCTTACGCGATAATCAATCGCGGAGCAACCGACCACGATGACCGGCCGTGCGTTTCACTCAGATTGGAGGGCGAGGTCACGGCTCTCTTTCCGAATGCGGTCGAAGCGGCTCTGCTCAAGAATTGATTCTCCCGAGCTCAGGCGCGAAAACGCCTACAACACGCTGAAGCTCGACAAGCGAGGTGGGCGCAGTAGCTTCGAGAATGGCAAAAATCAGTTCGACAGACCTTGACGTTTTTCCCCTCGCGCTTGGGGGGAACGTGTTTGGCTGGACATCAAATGAAAAGGAGTCCTTCGCCGTCCTGGATGCGTACACGGCGGCTGGAGGAAATTTTATCGACACCGCGGACGTTTACTCCGCGTGGGCGCCCGGCAACTCCGGCGGAGAGTCTGAGACTATCATTGGACGCTGGCTCACGGCGAGCGCGAAGCGGGAGCAGACGATCATCGCAACCAAAGTCGGGATGCACCCTCAACTCAAAGGGCTCTCGGCCAAGACAATCCGAGTCGCCGCGGAGAATTCGCTCAAACGGCTCCAGAGCGATTATATCGACCTGTACTACGCGCATGCGGACGACGAACACACGCCTCTCGAAGAGACTCTCGGCGCGTTTGACGCGCTGGTGCGGGAAGGCAAAGTGCGGTACATCGCGGCTTCCAATTACACCGCGCCAAGACTGCTCGAAGCGTTAGCGGTCTCCGATCGCAACGGCCTCGCAAGGTACGTCGCTCTGCAGCAGCATTACAATCTGATGGAGCGCGACAAATACGAGGGCGAACTTGCCAACGCGGTAGCACGAGAAAGACTTTCGTCCATACCATACTTCGCCCTTGCCTCCGGATTTCTCACGGGTAAATACCGTGCGGGCTCCAAGGTCGAGAGCCAGCGTGCCCAAAACGCAGGTGCCTACTTTAACGAGAAAGGAATCAGGGTTTTGGCCGCGCTGGATGAGATCGCCGCCGCGCACGGCGTCGCGGTCGCCACCGTCGCACTTGCCTGGCTTGCAGCCCAGCCAACGGTGGTTGCTCCCATCGCCAGCGCACGCACCACCGAGCAACTCCCCGACCTGCTGCGTGTTTCGAATGTTCGGCTCACCGATGCTGAATTGCACAAACTAAGTCAAGCAAGCGCTCCCGGCTAAAATCTGGTTCGCGCCAGGTAAGAGATCCTGAAGACTCACACTAAGGTCACGAAGGCTTTTTAAAACTTTAACAGATAAGGGTGAAAATGGAGATTGGTCGGTCCCGGACAACTTTCATATTTCCTTGCTGACCTCCTCTCCCTTCGTGACCTTAGTGACTTTTGTGTGATATGGCTGAAATACAATATCATGCCCCAGATCCGGATTCACCGAGATGAGAAGAAGAGATTTCCTCAGGGCGACGGCTGCACTGGCCGCCGGCGGGTCCATTGCGCCGCGGCAGTTTGATTCCACCCAAGCCGCGGAACTGGAGCAATCGTCTCCTTCTCCGAGTGCACCCGGCCAATCCCCTTCGGAGAAATTCGGAAGCGCGCTTCAACAGAAACTCCGCAAAGCGTCCCGTTACTTCGAAGACCCGGAAATTAACTATGTTTTTCAGGTTATGCTTGGCGGCGCTTATTATCGGACCGCGGATATCGGTGCCTGTCTCGCGATCGCCGACCAGATTGTCGACGGTGACAGGCCTAGCGCGTTGCGAGCATTGCTCGTCGCCGGAGACCGACTTTCAGCTGTTGCTGAGGCATCGGCCACAAACGGGCTCCGGACCAGTGCTCGGGAGGCGTACATGCAAGCGGCAAATTATATTTTCTCGGCCACTTATTTCGTAAGCCCAATCGGTCCGCCGGACGCCTTTGCTTTCAACTGGCAGCGACATCAGGAACTCTGGGACAAGGCGGCCGCGCTGCTTGATCCACCGGTAGATTACTTACCGTTTCCGTACGAGAAGACAACGCTTCCAGGCTATTTTTTCAAGGTCGACGATTCCGGCAGACGGCGTCCGCTTATTATTCTGAACAACGGGAGTGACGGCGGAATGGTTACTGCCTGGACCCTGGGAGTTGCGGCGGCTCTTGAGCGCGGCTACAACGCGTATACCTTCTACGGACCTGGTCAAGGGACGGCACTGTTACAACAAAAACTCTACTTCCGGCCCGATTGGGAAAATGTTGTTTCGCCTTTGCTTGACTATCTATTGATCCGGCGCGAGATCGACGCGAACAGGATTGCGCTGGTCGGGATCAGCCAAGGCGGCTATTTGGCGCCGCGCGCGGCAGCGTTCGATTCGCGAGTTGCCGCCTGTGTAGCCGATCCTGGGGTCTGGGATGTTTCCACCGCTTGGACCCAGGCGCTGCCGAAACCGATGCTCGACCTGCTGGCAGGAGACCAGCAGCAAAGATTCGACAACTTAATTCGCATCGGGCTCAGATTTAACGCACGAGGAATGGCCACTCTCGTTTTGCGTATGCGACCCTTTGGTTTGAATTCGCCCTACGAAGCTTTCAAAGCGGTGCAGCAATACAATCTAGCCGGTATTGCCAAGCAAATCCGGTGTCCAATGCTGATCACCGATCCCGAGGGAGAGCAATTCTGGCCGGGCCAATCCCAAAAATTGTACGACGCTCTGTCGGGTCCAAAAACACTCTTGAAGTTCACCGCAGCTGAAGGTGGCGACCTGCACTGTGAGCCAAAGGCGCCGGGTCTTCGTTCCCAGCGAATTTTCGACTGGCTTGATCAGACATTGAAGGCCTCTTAAGCCTTAAACCCAAAAACCGAGATAAGAGGTAACCGCAGATTTCACAGCGGTTTACCTCTTATCTTCGGTTTTTAGGTTAAGTTCACGTTTGGGGCAGAATGTCTCGGTTGAAAAAAGTTTCAGACAAGTCCGACGTTACCTGGGTCGATCCTGAGTATGCAAATGCCTGGGTTTTTTATCGCCGCCTACGGTTTGTAGTGTTTTCCTTCTTCATCCTGGCGATGGTGGAGATACGGTTCTTGTTTTTCATTCCAGGATTTATCTTCGCTCTTACATTTGTCGGTTACTTCTTCCTTGCCGCCTGGTTGGCCAATTGGAAGTGCCCCCGTTGTGGCCAACCGTTTTTCAGGGCTGCGTTTCTTCGCAGCCTCTTCGGTGGACGCTGCTTCCATTGTGACCTTCCCAAATGGTGCGTATCTGAGAACGGTAAAATTATTTGCCGGCCGCGGTTCCCGTTTGGGTGGGTGGTTTCAGAAAGGCAACAAACTAAACGCTGACCCGTGGTCAAGGGCTGACTGCCGTCATTTGCGGTGCTCCCAGGGCCAGTGGAAATGGCCATGGTGCTTATTTCGGCGATGGCGCCGGTAATCGTGCGGATCCCCGTGCGAGCTTTTTGTTCGGTGGTCGCCTTGCGGCGCACGGTGCTGGGAATGAGCGTTTTGGGGAGCGTGCGCGGATTGATCGTCATGATTCTCTCCGTGATGAGACACGGTGGGAGGAGGATCATA
>DASZGG010000235.1:0-9075 GCA_035939025.1 Chthoniobacterales bacterium
GTCAACGAGACCGTCGTGTTCGACCAAACGAAGACGGCGCTCGAACTGGCCGTCGTTAGCCGGGACCTTGAGGTTACGCGTGATGCCGCCCAGACCTGGCTGGGCAGTATCAAAACGATTCGGATCCACGCGACGTATCGCGTGAAGGCAGGCTTCGATCTCTCTCAAAAGCTCGAGGTCAATGTCACAGCTCGCGATGTCAATATTAAGGTTCCTAAAGCCAAAATCCTCACTATCGAACCTCTTTCGATTATTGTCGAAGAGCTCAGAGACGGCCTCTGGAACAAGATCCAGCCCCAGGACGTCGACCGCGAGCTGCAAAGGATGCAGGAGCTTGCCCGAACAAAAGCCAGTTCCCTACCCGATGACGCCGAGCTGACGCTCAAGCGCCTATTATCGCAAAAACTGGGTGATCTAAACATTCACCTGGAGACTCAATCGGACGCGGGATTACCAAATTGAATTTTACCGGTTCGGCATGATGCTTACTCGCGGGTGTGGACCCCAAAGGGAGGTCTTGGCGATGTCCATCTCAATGACATTGGCAAATAAAATCACGATCGCACGTCTCTGCCTGATCCCGATATTTGGGATCTTCGCGTGGAAGTACGGCACGAGTGTGGTGCGTGGTCGCCCAGCCGAGGGCGTACGCGTGATTGCCGCATTCGTGTTCATTATAATCGCTGCGATGGATGTTTTGGACGGATTCATCGCTCGCCGTTTCAATCAACGCAGCCGTCTCGGAGCGATTTTAGATCCGATTGCTGACAAAGGCTTGGTGCTGACGGCGATCGTTGTGCTCACCCTTAGCAACCGGTCCGAAGACTTTCCAATCTGGTTCCCAATCGCAGTCATTGGTCGTGACGCGATCCTGGTAGCTGGATTTCTGACCCTTTCGAAAACGATTGGACGCGTCGAGATTCGACCCAGCAAAATCGGGAAGACGGCGACTTTGCTTCAGATCGCGGTGATTCTTTGGCTACTGCTGGGCATCAGGGGGATTGGCAAGATTTACCTGACCACAGTTGCAACCTTATTTACAGTCACTTCCGGTCTGGGATATGTCGCGGACGGAATTCGCCAAGCCCGGGAGGCTGCCCGTCTCCAAAGATGAATTTCGGAAATCCTTGAAACGCTCAAACTAGGAATTGTTATCGAAATTCCAATAAAACTTATACATGGATAAATTGCCGACCGTAGCGATCGTAGGACGTCCGAACGTGGGAAAATCTGCGCTTTTTAACCGTTTGGTGCAAAGACGCATTGCCATCGTTCACGATCAGCCGGGCGTGACACGAGACCGGCTGGTGGCAGATTGTCGCCTCGGGTTACGTCCATTCACGGTCGTGGATACTGGAGGAATCGGCAGCTTTGTCGGCGACGATTTTGTCGAACAGGTTCGATCGGAAGCGAATTTGGCAATGGATATGGCCGATGTGATTGTTCTGGTTGGCGATTCCAAGGATGGCGTCACGCCCGTCGATCGATCCCTGGCAAAACAGCTTCGTACCACGCGGAAACCGGTCATTCTCGCCGTCAACAAAATTGACCATCCAACGCATGAGCTGGCCGATACTGAGTTTAGCTCGCTGGGTTTCTCGGAGATCGTCCCGATTAGTGCCGCCCACGGCCGCGGAATCAGCGATCTGGTGGAGCACATTGAGGGACATTTACCCGAACTCACTCTCGGCCAGGCACCGGTCGATACCCTCTCCTCTCTTAAACTCGCGATCGTCGGACGACCAAACGTGGGTAAATCGTCGCTGATCAATGCCATTTTACAGGATCAGCGCATCATCGTCAGCGATGTCGCCGGGACAACTCGGGATTCCGTCGATGTACCGTACGAACGCGGCGGAAAGGCTTACGTGCTGATCGACACCGCCGGGATTCGGGCGCGCGGCAAGCAGAATACCTCTGTCGAAATCTTTAGCGTGATGCGCTCGGAAAAAAGCATCGCGCGAGCTGACATTTGCGCCCTGGTCGTGGACGCTGTGGCCGGTGTAACTTCGCAGGACAAAAAGATTGGAGGTTTGATCCAGGAGAATCAAAAACCGTGTATTGTAGTTGTCAATAAACTCGATCTGGTCAAGCCGCCTGCTCGGGTCCGCGATTTCTTCGATGCGGTGCTGGGACAGATCCGCGCCAACCTATTTTTCCTGAGTTACGCCCCGATTGATTTCGTCTCAGCCTATACCGGCGAAAACCTCGATCGTCTGTTCGGAAGCATCGAAAGGATTCAAAAGCACGCTGCGCGATCAATTGGCACTGGGCCGTTGAATCGCCTTTTGCAGGAAGCCATGTCAGCGAACCCTCCACCGATCCGCGGAAATAAGCGCTTCAAGCTCCTGTACGCCACACAGATCGATAAAAAATCGGAGCACGCCGTCGCTCCTCCAACTTTCATGCTGTTCGTGAATTATCCGGAACTGTTGACAGACGATTATCGACGCTACCTGGAAGCTCGGATTCGGCAACAGAACGGTTATTACGGGTTGCCGATCATCTTTCGCCTCAGGTCGCGGCATCGTTAGTAAACCGCTGTAGCTTACCACGTCATCTGGGTGGCCCGCGAAACACGCGAAAAGACGCGAAAAAATTAAGAGGTTCACACCAAGGTCACGAAGGTCACAAAGGAAATATCAAAGTTGTCCGCACCCGACCGGCTCCCAATTTCAGCCTATCTCTCAAAATCATCTTCTGTGACCTCCGTGACCTCTGTGTGAGTCAATTCCCCCGCGAAGGCTCCAGCCTTTGCCATCTATGGGCGCGCCTCGCGGGGCAAAGCCTGGAGCCTTCGCTTACAGCGGTTTACTCAGTAAATCCACGATTCGGTCCCGACACCGGGTCAATCGTTTATACCGGAGCATGTCCTCGGGCATCGTTTGCAGGTTTTCCCTCAGGAGTTGAGCGGCTCCACGCTCGCGACGGACAGACTCGAGCGTGAGTTGGTAGATCCGGATACCAAAGATTATGCGAAAATAGTCAATGGGCATAATCGCTTGCCATTCCACGCGCAGAAAGGTCTCGGCTAGATCGCAATCCGATGCGATTTCGGCAATGTTGTCTCGGGGATGCTGGTTCTTTTGACTGGAACTGGTCAGACCCCAGTTCGAACGCTGATAACATTCTTCCAGTTTCAGATCGGCAAAAAATCGCTCCACCTTGGAATCGAGCTGTAAGTTCATTCCAGGAACGGGCTCATGAACGATCGATAGCGGGTGATGTTGTATTTTCGTCAGACTCCAGCCGGTCGGGAAACAGACACACCCACCGACGACCTCAAAGGACTTCCCGCGGCGCAACAATACAAAATCCGGTTCCCAGATTGTGCCGAGTTCTCGAAATGTGTCCGCGTGTCGGACCCTCGCCCAAGACCCGGCAAATTGTATCAGCGCAGCGGTATCCTCTCTGTTTGTGGGCTCACAGAGAAAATCTTGCGGACGGACCTCCAGCAATGCGCTCCGCTCTTTCAAAACGTCGACCGCCTGGAGATTCGCGAAAAATTCCTCAGGCTGCAGCCGCTTTAGCGCCATTCTCGGTCTGTAACCACCGCGGCTGAATAAGCCGTCTAAAGTCAAACCTGTGGGCAAAGCCGTTTCGCAATTCAATTCCATCACATTCATTAGTGCGCTGTCTGACCTATTATGATCTCCTTCAGCATTCAGCATTCAGGAGTCAGGAGTTAGGAGTCAGGAGTTCAGGAATTGCAGAATGGGACGGCGGATTGGACGAGGCTTTCGGGCTGCTGGGCGTAACCATTATATACGAGACGGTAAACTAGTCCTAGTGACTAGGTGGTGGGATAGGCCCCTTCGTTGGGCCCGAAGGCGTTAGCTTCGGATCAATGCCGGAAGCCAGAAGACTGACCAGCGTCTCATTGGTTTGCTCCGGTATGAGTGTTATCTCAGCATTCGCCTTGATCATCCGTTCGACCTCTAAAGTCTCATACACCGCATTCAAAACGTCAGGATCCTGTCCAATTTCCCGGAGAGCCTGACCGATCATCTGTGGACGAACCGACCGAGCCTTCGCGAACTCTGTCGCAGCTTGTCGTTCTGCCGAGCTGGTGATGATGTCCACTTGGTTGGTTCCAATCTGTCGGATCGCCGACGTGACTTGCCGAAGCCGGTTCACCACTTTTTGTTCGATCTGACGGATCATTAAAGTATCCCTGAAATTTACTTTGCGAATGTAAATCGAACCCAACTGGTAACCCCACTCCTCCGCTTTCGGTGAGACCTCGTTTCCCACCGTATGGCTCATCGAATGACGGCTTTCGAGCATCTCGTGCAAGGGCAGGTTGCTCAGACAACGAACGGTTGCGTTGGCAAGATTGGCACGCAAAGATCCGCGCGGGTCAACATTCTTGAAGAGATAATCTACGGGACGTTTCACGCGCATTTCGTACCAGACGCCGACTCCCATCGGCGTGCCCTCCTCGGTGTTCACTGGATTGCTCCGGAGGTACTCCTGATCCAGACGCGTGTCGATCTCGTGCACTCGGCCGAAGAACCGCACGAGGGCGGCTTGCGGACCGAACCGGAGCCAGAGAAGATGAAGGCCGGGCTCAGTGATGACGCCGACCACGCGGCCAAATAAGATGTACACCTTGCACCGACCTTCCATGACGGTGGTGTAAAAGTTGATCGCTCCTAGAAAAAACAAAAACGTCGGAACCGTGATCCAGCAAAGGATGAATGTACAGAAGAACGCGACAACAAAATTCATAGGGCTAGGGTCCTGCTAACGTTTCTCCCGCAGAATGATTCGTTTAGCCTTCGAAAACAGGTCCAGTCGGATGTTACGAATGTAAGCCGGTAAGGCCTGTTCTCCACTTTGCTTCAAATCATCAATCTGCTGGGCCATCCAGCGAAGCGGTTGAACCTCTGCCTGCGCGCGATTAGTCTCAATTTCGACGGCTCTTCGCGACTGCTCGATACGCTGATCCGCATTCGCCTGTGCTAAACTGATGTTCGACGAAACTTCGTTGTGCGCCGTGTTAATTGCCGCTAATGCCGATTCGATGTCCGGCGGCGGATCGATGCCGGTGATCAGCGAAGCGTCAAGCATGATTCCATACCGGGCCGCGGAAGAGAAGCATTCCAGGTCCATCTGCTTGTTCACGTCATTCAGATTCTTTCGGAGATCGTTGATCGACACACCCGCTTTTGCCAGACTCTCGGTAGGCTTTTCGAGCAAAGGCTGACCCGTTTCTGCGGGCGGTGGACCTTCATAATTTGCGATCCGCTCCCTGAGAATGGAGATGAAGTAACCTAATACATGTGAGATCGGTCTGGCCACTCCAAACAGATAGGCGTACAGGTTCTGCTCACTCACTCGATACCGGATTTGACCAGTCAAACCGATGTTTAATTGATCCTTGGTGACCGCCTCGAGAATTGTCCCTTTTTGATTCGCTTCGGGCGTATCCGGATCAAAGGCTACATTCATCGTCTGAGTCGACACAGACGCTTTAAATACACGTTGCCACGGCAGCCGCAGGTATGGCCCCCCCGGACCGATCACCCGAACCTGTGGATAAACGTAGCGCTCCTTTTCCTCCGGGCGAAAATTTTGCGCAATCGGCAGGTCGAGACTCGTTTTGTCCCCGATTCGTTCCGCCCTCCCGAAATTCGTGACCACGGCCCTTTCGTTCTGATTAATTGTGTAGAGCCCGCCGAGCAAACAATAAACGGCGAGGAAACCGAGTACGCCGGTGACCAACCCGAAGATAATCTCCATGGATGGCCGGTTATAAAGAAGTTGCAGCGACGCGGCAAGCCGGAATAGGGTCGGCCATATGACTTGTGCGGGCTACCAGCAACTTTGTGAACGCTCCCGCGAAGTGTATCTGCTGCGTTCTATCGGCGGTGTACTCTCATGGGATTTCGAAACCTATATTCCTTCTAAAGCGGTACCTTACCGAGCCGACCAACTAAGCTATCTCGAGGCTAAGGCTCACACGCTTTTTACTGAACGTTGCGTCGGCGATTGGCTCAAAGAATCTGAACAATTTGGTTTCAGCCAGGATTCGGAGGAAGCCGCAAATATCCGCGAGTGGCGGCGCGCTTACGATCGCGCCACTAAAATTCCGGTTTCGCTCGTTGAGGAGTTTGAAAAGACCCGTACCATCGCTCGCGACGCGTGGGTTGGGGCTCGAGCCGAGTCTAGGTTTTCCAAATTTGAATCGCATCTCGGAAAGATCGTCGAACTGACGCGCAAGAAGGCAGATCTCTGGGGATTTGAAGAATCTCCATACGACGCACTAATGGACGAGTATGAGCCAGGCATTACGGCACGCCAAGTGAAGCCGATCTTGGAAGAATTGCGGATCGCTCTCGTTGACATTCTAGGGGAGATCGCGACCGATTCTGTTCCGGAAAGATTTCTGGACGGGCATTATCCCATCCCAGGGCAGCAAGCGCTTTTCCGGGAGGTAGCAGCGGCGTTTGGCTATGATTTTGCAGCGGGTCGCATCGACACAACTATGCATCCCTTCGCAACGAGCCTTGGCCCTTTTGATCAGCGAATCACTACGCGGTACAGCGAACAGCGCTTCGAGGTTTCTCTGTACGGGATCATGCACGAAACCGGTCACGCGCTTTACGAGCAAGGCTTGCCTACTGATCGAGTCGGCTTACCTTGCGGTGAGGCCGTTTCCTTGGGAATTCATGAGTCCCAGTCACGACTCTGGGAAAACCATGTTGGGCGTGCTGAGCAGTTCTGGTATCTATGGCATGCGACTGCATCCAGACATTTACCTGACCTCGCCCGATATTCCCCAACCGATCTCGTAAAGGGGGTGCAACGTGTCGCCCCGTCCTTTATCCGCGTCGAAGCGGATGAAGTGACCTATGACCTGCACATTCTGCTCCGGTTCGAGATGGAACTCGCGTTGATAGAAGGGCGGTTAAAGGTCAAGGACCTGCCCGAAGCCTGGATTTCTCGTTTTCAAGAGCTGTTTGGCTTGGTTGTCCCGGACGACCGGCGCGGGGTCCTTCAGGACGTTCACTGGAGTCTGGGTTCTATGGGTTACTTCCCCACCTACACGTTGGGCAATCTGAATGCAGCTCAGTTGATATTTGCTGCGGAAAAGCAGGTTCCGGGATTGTCAGATCAACTCGCTCAGGGGCACTACCAACCTTTACTGGACTGGCTGCGGGAAAACATCCATCGACACGGTCGCAGATATCTTCCCGCTGAACTGATGCGCCGCGCCACCGGCGAGACGACGCAAGCCAGATACCGCATCGAGTACCTGCGCGCCAAGTATATTGAAGGGAGCAGGTAACAGCGGGCTCAGCGGACTCAAGTGAAGGCGGAGTCAGCAACGTCAGGCAAAGTTCCTGCCCCTCGAGCACAGACCTGAATCCGCTGAACCCACTGCTCGCTGTTCCTTTTAAGAAAGCGGGTTGTTGCCCGCTGAGAACTAAAGTATCCTCCCCGCTGTGTATCGCCGTGTAGGAGTTGCGACAACGTTTTCCCCCCGTTTTGCGGCTGTGCTTGCCGAAGCAGGCCTCGTCAGCCGCTCGCTTTCTGCACCACTTTGCCTAATCCACGCGGATGTGTTCGCTCACGAAAAGGAAGAGCGATTCCGCACGGCTTTGCGTGACCTGCAGCTCGATGATCGCTCTGAGATTCGTTTCGAATCCGGACAACCGGCGGAGGCTATTCTGAGGGCGCAGCATGAGGCGAGCATCGACCTGTTAGTGGCTGGCGCTATGGAGACGGAGAGTGTTCACCGGAATTTCACCGGGGACGTCGCCCGCGAACTGCTGCGACGCGCTCATTGCGATCTTTTATTGTACACCGAGCCCAGGGAAAACCCTAAACCCCCAGAGGGTATCTTAGTAGCCATCCCGGATTTTTCAGATTTAAGCCGGCAAGTACTTCGGAGCGCGCTAAATTTCGCAGAGCGGAGTGGTGGTCGCCGTGTCACTATCCTCTACGTGCAAACCACTTTTGCCGAAGCAAAAGAGAAGGCTCTTGGAGTTAGCAATGGCGCTTTACCGGCGGAAGAGACGCTCGAAGCCTGGGTGCGAGAGGAAGAGAGGCCGGTCTTGGAACTGGATTACCATCTCCTGCGTGGCAATACCGGGTTCACCGCGTGTGAGTTCATCCAATCCAGCGGCGCAGACCTGGTGGTGATGCCGTCGCAAATGCCTTCAGCGTACCAACCCGTATTCTCTCCTGCGCTCGACTGGATTATTCAAGTCATACCCGCCAACCTTTGGGTCATCCGAAAAGGAGGTAGCGGAGGCTAGTGGTTAGTGGCTGGTGGCTGGTGGCTGGCTGGTGATAAGGCTCGACGGCCTTTCGCGAAGCTTGAAATGTGAGGCCGGGCTCGATCTTTGCAACGTTTCGACGAGGTCCGCTGAGCGAGGCAAAACTGCCGGAAGGGCAAGCGTCACCGCTCATTTTGCTGGGCTTTGCGCGCTGCCAGGTTCGCACGAGCTGCGCCATCGTTGGGAATACCTTCTTCTTCGCAAAATTGGTTGATCTCTTCTACATCCAAAGGGACGCGTACCCAGGGAATGCCTCTTTTCTCAAGTTCCCTAATTAGCTTTTCCGAACCCGCATTCCATTCCTCCCACGTGTCCTCCAGTTCTTCCCGGTCCGCAGCGGCGGCGAGCAATGCTCCCCATTGATCCGGTTCGTAGCTGGCAACCGCGGTGAGCAAAGCGGCCGGAGGATCA
This sequence comes from Chthoniobacterales bacterium, assembly GCA_035939025.1. Lineage (GTDB taxonomy): Bacteria > Verrucomicrobiota > Verrucomicrobiia > Chthoniobacterales > JAFAMB01 > JAFAMB01. The sequence continues at coordinate 8,700 of DASZGG010000235.1, forward strand.
ACTGGACGCACCCGATGCGCCCAGAACGGGCATGTCGGACAGACTTGGCCAAGCGGATAATCCACGCCTTCTTCGTGTGGGCATCCGTTGATTTCCTCGAGCATCGCGACGCTTCGGACGCCTTCCCGGCGGATAATGTCAATCCAGGTGTTCTGCAGTTTGATATCGTAACGAAGATCCGCATCGGGCGACTCTCGAAACCATTTGTGAAGTTGAGCTTCGGAGTCTTTCGAAGGAATGATGCCAAGGACAGCCTTTGAGGCTTTCTTGTCGTCGGGTCCGTAGAAAGCGAGCGTGGCGACCGGGTAACCTCGATCCCCGCGATTAACGAATTTCCGTAACCAGGTAATGGGCTTCACGAATAGCGGCTTGCGGT
>DASZGG010000236.1:0-6927 GCA_035939025.1 Chthoniobacterales bacterium
TCCTCAAGAGGTTCGAAACTCAACCGAAACGATCCGTAGTGCATCGGGACCATGATCTGCGCATTTAGCTCCGTAAAAGCCTGGATGGCTTCCTCGGGATTCATATGCACTTCGCGTCCCATCGGCGGATCGTAGGCTCCAATGGGTAACAGGGCAATCTCTGTGGGCAGACGCTGACCAATCTCAGAAAATCCAGAAAAATAAGCACTATCTCCGCAGTGAAAGATCGTTCTCGTGCCGAGCTTCAAATGAAATCCGCCGAAACCCCGGTGCGAGTCGTGAAGAACCCGCGCTCCCCAGTGGTGACACGGCGTCAGCGTGATCCCTACCTCCCCGACGTGCAACGTTTCCCATGGACTCAGTTCGTGGACCCGATTAAATCCTAGATCGTGCACTAAATTCCCAACACCGTTAGGCACGATGATCGGCTGAAACGCCGCAATCTTTCGCAGAGTCCGCCTATCCAGATGATCAAAATGGGCGTGCGTCACGAGTACCAAATCAATCGCCGGAAGGTGGTGCAAAGGGAAGCCCGGACGCCGAATACGCTTGATAACCTTCAACCAGAGCGACCAGATAGGATCGACCAGAATATTTAATCCGCGCCAACCAATTAGAAAGGAGGCATGACCGATCCAAGTCAAGCAGACCTCGTCCGGTCCAAGCTCCGGAAATTTGGGCCGATGCGCGGTCCCCTTTCGGCGTGTAAAGAGAGAAGGCAAATAGACTTTAGTAATAAAATTTCGCCGGAGCCATCCCTTGCCTGGCTTTAAGCCGACGCGATGTCCTTGATTCTTCGACACGACACCCAAGTCATTATTGAATTGTCCTGATATGGCAAATCCCAGATCGAACATTTCTGATAAATCTCTCTTGCGTGAAGCTATGCGCGAGCGCCTGCGTGGAATGAGTCGAGGTGAGCGACGCGAGCGATCCATCCAGATTTGCGAGAACCTTAGAACTTTCTTTCCCGGGAAAAACAGCATAGCCTTGTTCGCCCCAGAAGAAATTGAACCGAATCTGGATCTTTTGTGGGAACTCGGTTCGCTCGAGCATCATCTGGTCTCCTATCCGTACTGTGACGGCGAAACCCTGTCATTTCGGATAGTCTCTACGCTCTCGGATCTCTGTCCCGGGAGGTACGGTATTCGCGAACCTGTCGGAGGGGTAAGTCCGGAACACTTAGACCTCATTGTTGTTCCTGGGTTGGCATTTACAGCCGATGGGAACCGCCTCGGTCGAGGCGCAGGGTTTTACGACCGATTTCTTTCAACGATTCCCGGGTACGCGGTTAAAGTGGGTGTTTGCTTTGCATTTCAGCTCGTCCTCGAAATTCCGGTCGAATGTCACGACGTAAAGGTTGATGCTCTCGTTTACGCCTGAGCGTGGTAGGGACGCGCTCCTGCGCGATCCGGCGTTGCACGTCTCGACACCATTTTCGCTTCTGCCCTGCGAATCCCCGCACGGTCCGGCGGATGTTTGACACTTTGTATCTCTATTGAACGTGCCAGCCCGGATCGCGCGGAGCGCGTCCCTACCACCTGCAATGGCGGATCACCTCCCTTATCGCGTGTGAGCCCGGATCGCGCGTTAGCGCTTCGCCAACTTACGATTTTGGCACCTGCATCTGGAATCGAGGTATCCGCGCAACAAACGGCACGCTCTGATCGGAAATTCCGATGAAGGCACCCTCCGCCACACTATCCGTACCGATCACGTGGTAGCTTTGGTAAGAGAAACGTTCTCCCGGACGAAGGCGCGGAAACTCGCCGACCACGCCGTCACCTTCGACGACAATCTTTTGACCCAACTGGTCAGTGATCACCCATTTCCTGCCCCGAATAGTGACCGTTTCGGACGATTGATTATCAATCGTAATAAAGTAAACAAACGGGTAGGGCCTGTCCGGTGGCGCCTCCAATGTTGGCATATAGACAACTTTGTCGATAAGCACACGAAGATTCGTCAGTTCTCGAAACACTGAACCCACGCGGTTATAATGCGCCATTTTAAACGAAAAGTCTCCTTCTATGGAAACACCTGTAGCTGTTACCATCGCCGGATCAGACAACTCCGGTGGCGCTGGAATCCAAGCGGACCTGAAAACCTTCACCCACTTTGAGGTGTACGCTCAGACGGTGATCACCTGCATCGTCGCCGAAGTGCCCGGAAAGGTCTGCTCAATTCAGCCTATCGAACCAGGGGTAATCCGGGATCAGCTGAATCTCAGCCTGACCTATTTCCCTGTCGTGGCGATCAAGACCGGGATGTTGTATTCACCCGAAATCATCGACTTGGTCTGCGATCTCTTCGAAGCATTACCACTGGACCGACGGCCTTTCCTCGTTGTCGATCCTGTCATGGTAGCCGCCTCCGGTGATCCGCTGATGCAATCCGATGCCATTGAGCTATACGAGTCTCGATTGTTTCCGCTCGCGAATCTCATAACCCCAAACCTGGATGAAGCAGCGACGATCCTTGGGACGAAGTTGGAGACACTCCGACAAATGCGTGATGCCGCCACGAATTTGTACGATAAATTTCGCGTTCCGTTTCTGCTGAAAGGCGGACATCTGAAATCTGCCGAAGCTGTCGACCTATTGATCGATTGCGATGGCATCCATCAATTTTCCGAACCCTATCAGCACGGGGTTCAAACGCATGGAACCGGTTGCACCTATTCGGCCGCGATTGCGGCGAACGTTGCGCTGGGCCTAACGCTCAAAGAGTCCGTGGGAGTCGCGAAGAAATACATCACTCGCGCGATTCGCGATTCTTTTCATTGGAAAGGGAGGGCCGGAGAAGTCTCCGCCTTGCGCCATTTCTGGAGCAAGAAGCCGGCATCGCCCAAAAATCCTTAGAGAGGCAAAGGCTGGAGCCTTCGCTTACAACGGCAGCAGCCAAAGGCTGGAGCCTTCGCTTACATTGTGGGGCATGAAGGCTTTGCATACCTGCCCTTGAACGTTCGATTGCGATGTGTAAGTCTGGCGTTTCACTGAACATATTCCTAGGCTGAAGCATGCATCGTAGCATTTCCCTCCTCTTAGCTGTCCTGCTCTTGGTTGGTTGTTGGTCACGGCACAAACATACTGAGCCAGCATACACAGGTCCGCGCGAGGTAACGATCGAATGGCTGGGGCATGGTTGCTTTCGGGTCACCTCTTCGATCGGACTGACTATTCTTACCGATCCATTTAACCCGAGCGTTCTCAATTATCCGGTTAAAGCCGGTAGCGTGCCTGCGGATGTGGTGATTGTTACTCATGAAGACGACACGGCCAACTACACGGATTTGGCCTCCGGTTCGCCAATAATTTTTCGGAGTTCGATGGCGAGCGGGGTAAACCGCGCGAGCGGCGTCTTGATTCGCGGTGTTCAAACAAGTTCGGAAAGTCTGGCCGCCTCGCCTCAGCTGAACGTGGCCTATGTCTGGGCGATGGACGGCATCCGGTTCTGTGATCTTGGCGCCATAGAAGATGCGGTAAGCCTGTCAGAATCTTTGAACATCGGCGATGTCGACGTGCTTTTTCTGCCGGTTGGCGGCCCGCAAAACTTTACCGACGAGAAGCGGCGCCTGACAATTGAACGGCTTCATCCGAGAATCATCGTCCCGATGATGTATTCGACGGGGTATTCGTCAAAAGTACCGCTTGGTGGGCTTGGCGGATGGCTCTCACGCCAGCCGAGCGTGGTTCGCATAAGAGGGAATCGCTTCACGCTCGTCAAGTCGCAGATCCCTGCTACAACCACAGTTTACGTGCCTTCGGTTCGCTAAGCTAAGATGTATGAAAGTTTTGGTGATCGGCAGCGGCGGCCGTGAACATGCGCTCGCCTGGAAAATTAGTCAGTCTGCCCGCGTCAATCAAATCTTCATCGCGCCTGGAAACGCCGGGACTGCGACCGTGGGGCGGAACGTCCCGGTGAAGCTTGGAGAGGTTGAGCGTCTTCTCAGCTTCGCACAACAGGAGTCGATCGATCTCACGGTAGTGGGTCCGGATGAGGTTCTCGCGGCGGGGGTCGTCGATCTGTTCGAGAAGGCCGGCCTGCGAATCTTTGGTCCTTGCAAAGAGGCAGCCCAATTAGAATCGTCTAAGAGTTTTGCGAAGCGCTTTATGCTACGGCACGGAATTCCGACAGCGCGGTTCGGCGAATACGAATCGTCAGTTGAAGCAAAGGCCGCACTTGAACAATTCGGATTTCCCTTAGCAGTGAAAGCTGACGGCCTGGCTCTTGGCAAGGGCGTCGTGATTGCGCATGATCGAAGCGAAGCCGAAGCGGCCATTGAGGACATGATTGATCGGGGCCGCTTTGGCAACGCCGGCCGAAAGGTCGTTATCGAAGAGTTTCTAGCGGGCACCGAATGTTCGATCCACGCTTTGGTGGACGGCCGGTCGTACCTGTTGCTTCCAACTGCCCAGGATCATAAGCAACTGTATGACGGAAACCAGGGACCCAACACGGGAGGCATGGGTACGTTCAGCCCTTCGGAAAAACTGAACGCGGCCCTTTTGCAGGAGATTAGAGAGAAAATTTTGGATCCTTTCATTTGCGGCATCCAGAATGATAAAATCCCGTTTCGAGGACTGCTTTTCCCGGGACTCATGCTGACGAGCGAGGGCCCACGGGTATTGGAATTCAATTGCCGATTTGGGGATCCCGAAACCCAGGTTCTGTTGCCAAGACTCAAAACCGATATTATTGACCTGATCGAGGCGACGATCGCTGGGCGGCTCGACGCGGTGACTGCAGAATGGTATGCGCGCGCAGCTGTCTGTATCGTGATGGCTTCGAGCGGTTATCCAAACCATTATGAAACCGGAAGAAGGATTGTTGGTTTGGAACAGGCCGAACAGATGGAGGGAGTGACTGTGTTCCACGCCGGGACGCGTCAGCACGAAAACCGAATCATCACCTCAGGGGGCCGTGTCCTGGGCGTTACAGCGATCGGCGATACGTTATCAGCAGCGAAACGACGCGCTTACGACGCGGTCGAAAAAATCGAATTCGACGGAAGCTATTTCCGCCGCGACATTGGTTCGATTTAACCCTAGACGATCTATATCCATGACCGCGCGCATCTGTTGTCTTCTGGTCTTGTGCTCTGCCTGGTTCGCTTTCGCCCAACAACCACCCGAGACCTCTTCGACGCCGAGCCCAGCCGTTCCAGCGGCCCGGGCAACGCCAAAACCACTTCGGGATCTCGTAAACCAATTGGATCAGACCGGTCTCCAGGAAATAATTGAACAACTGCGGTCGAACTATGTCGATCCGAGCGCGCTAACGAACCAGGAAATTAACCAGGCCGCAGTCGAGGGTCTTCTATCGAGGCTTGGTCCCGGCGCGACGATTCAGAGCAGAGCACAAGCCGGGCAGCCCGCGCCGAACCATCCGCTTAAGTCCGATTTGATTGAAAAACAGTTCGGCTACGTTCGGGCCGGAACCTTGACCCAGCAGAGCTTGGCGCAGCTCGACGATACTCTCAAAGATCTCGTCGCCCGAGGTGCCAGCGGGTTGATCCTGGATTTGCGAACAATGCCGCCGGGGAGCGACTTTCAGCTTGCCGCGGATATCCTTAGTCGATTCGTGCCAAAAGGGAGAGTTTTGTTCAAGCTCGTGAAGCAGAAGGAAGGACAGGAGCGAATCTATACATCGGCAGCAGATCCGATCTTTAGCGGACCAATTGCCGTCCTTGTAAGCCCGGAAAATGCCGGCACTGCCGAAGCGATCGCCGGCACGCTTCGGAGCGAAGTACACGCCCTGATTGTTGGTCAGAAGACTTCCGGCCGCGCCGTCGAGTACGAGCAGTACCTGGTCGGCGAGGGTCTTGTCTTAACGGTCGCCGTGGGCAAACTGGTAATCCTCGGCACACCAACCATCTTCCCAAACGGACTAATGCCGGATATCCCAGTCACGTTCCCGAAGCAGCAACAAGATGCAGTCCTTGGGTTCGAGGACGAGAACGGTATCCGGGAATACATCTACGACGAGGAACGGCCACATACGAACGAGGCCGCGCTCGTCGCTGGCAAGAACCCCGACCTGGACGAGTACGTGACGGAGTATACGAACAGAAACAGCAAGCCGCACCCTCCGAAAGACTTGGTTCTCCAGCGAGCCATCGATTTTCTGACAACCATCAGCGTTTTCAGGGTGAAATAGGCGGATTAGTGGCGAGTGGCTAGTGGCTAGAAGCGGGCCACTTATTTGGGACTGGTGCGACCCGGACATTTGTTTGGCCCGCCTCCTGACGAGTACCGAACACCCACCAGTTCCTTGCCCAAGCCTTAAAACGCAGTCATTTGTACACCCGGGCACCAGCCACCAGCCACCAGCCACCAGCCACTAGCCACTAGCCACTGTTCACGAACGGAAGATCTTTCGACAGGCATACGGTTCCAAGAACGGAAATAGGGCAACACCCGCGGCCCAGGCCATCAGCTGCCGCACTACGTTGCGCGGGACTTTGATCCCCGGCCGAATTTCGGGCTCATCGCCCAGAAGAAGCAGGGTCCGAACGCCGATGAACAGAGGAACCGCGCAAGCGAACCTAATCCGTGGCGGTCGGACCGCAGTAACATATTTCCAAGCCGCTTCCAGATAAACTAACGCGCGCCTTCGCCATCGCTCCCACTCCGGCCGGGCTAGCGCAAGATTCGAGGCGACTTCCGTCAGATTCGAGATCGGCAGATACGATCTCCCCGCCTGAAGATCGACAGGATAGTCCCGCAGGATGTTGATCAGTTGAAGACCCTTACCAAAATCTCTTCCGAGGCCGAGCAATTCCGTCTCTGGCAACCGCGCGTAAGCTGGCCACTCCAAATAGCAAACCTTAGTCCAGAACTCGCCGACACAGCCCGCCACCAGATACGTATACTCCTCAAGCGCCGAATCATCCGTCAACCCATGAACTCCCGCCTCAGACTCAAA
>DASZGG010000237.1:0-2877 GCA_035939025.1 Chthoniobacterales bacterium
TGTCCCCATGCTCCCATGGCAAGCGGTCGGCGACTGAGGCTGATACTCTCGCGATTGAGCACTGCCAAGCGGGTGGCACGGATCCTCAAGTCAGATGGGGTTCTGGGGATGAAGATCGGAACTGAGAGAGGACCGCGTCAACGACGAGTACCGATTTCATCAAGATGTCTGAGCAGGTCGGCGGGATCTTCGTAAACCCGTACAGCTCCAGCGCGTTCGAGTTCCTCCTGCCCATAGCCGCCGGAAAGTAATCCAACGCCGAGGGCTCTCGCCCGACGCGCGGCCAGCATATCCCAGATCGCATCGCCAATCACGACGGAGTGCTCGATCTTGGCGCCGAGACGATCGGCCGCCGCTAGAAAAAGGTCGGGATCAGGCTTGCCATACTTGACCTGATCCCGAGTCACCACGGGAACCAAGGCCGGATCGATGCCCAGCACGTCCAAATTCAGCTTGGCCGTTTCCATTCGACCGCTGGTCGCGACTGCCCAGGGACTTTGATTTTCTGTCAAGTATTTGAGAAGTTCGCGTGCGCCGGGCAGAGGGCGCACCTGATGGCAATACCGGGTATAAGCCTCGGCGTGCCGTTGGCGAAGCCGTTCTACACGCTCCGGACTGATCTCAAGGCCGGTTTCCCTTAGGAGCATGTTGGTAAATAGGCCACCACTCATGCCGATCCTGCGGTGAATGCGCCAGACCGACAAGTCTATCCCCTCCTGATCCAGAGCCTCTCTCCAGGCGAGCACGTGCTGGTACACGCTATCGATCAGTGTACCATCCAGGTCGAAGAGGAAAACGGTTTCGATGAAAGACATGGCCGTTGTGTTTGAGCTCACCCAAGGCTACCGCTCTGGTACGAAAATCCCAGGCCTTTTTATTTCTGCATTTCAATTCCGGAGCCCGAGGAGAAAACCCGTGGCCCGCTCCACGAATTAACTGCTAACGCCTGACTAACCACAGCCTTCTGCGAATGCTCTCGTTTCCCCTGCACGAGTCTACCCAGTCCACGGCTGTGTCCGGGGAGGCGCTTTCAGGAAGCGGCCCAGGGCCACATCCGTCGAGGGCAGTGAATCGTCTGGCGACCGGAGTTTATAAACGGCACCTGACCAGTCCTTGTTCGCTTCCGTTCGAGATAATCGCTTCGAACAACTTCGGATTTGCGTTTGGGTGTACCTCAACGATCCTGAAATTGTCCTTGTTGGGCTCGGAGGTGATCTCCTGAACGCGGTTCGTCTCGGTATTTTGGACAAAGATCACATCCTTTCCAGCATCCTGCAGCCAACCGACGAGCACAAGCTTACCAAACATTCCGGCCTGCGTTTGTGGCGTCGTCTGAGTGCTTTTTGCTGTCTGAGTAGCTTCCGGACCCGCTAGAGGAACGAGCATCGTTGGATCGGTTCGCGGTCCGACTTTCTTGTTCGGATCCTGGGTGACTATTCTTTGTTCCCCTCCTGCGTGGGTCGGACTGTAGCCGCTATTGACGCACCCGGTATTAGAGCTTGAATCCCTGGGCCGGGAGTTGCCCGTGTTGATCACAATGACAATCGGGTCATTGTCGGCGACGCGACTGAAGGATTCCGATTGCACAGGCGCGGCAGAATCGTCCAAATACTGATAGTTGTAATCCGGTGCGTATTCCAAACAGGAATAGGCGAACGGATCGTAGTAGGGATACGAGTAAACAGGCCAAGCAAACTGTTGAAAAAAGAAACGATTTTGACGGCTAAAGAAGAAACGGTCATCGCCATGATGCCGAAAAGCGAAGTCATGACGGCGGTCGAAATGTCCAAATCCGCGACCACTAGAAAAATTCGGTGCCATCCGCATGCCGCCGTGTCCCCCTCCCATACTTTGGGCAGCCGTGATCTGGACCGTTGCCGGCAATAGAGCAACGGGCCGCTGACATAACCCAGCGAAAAACGTGTAATGGTTTCATATGAAATGCTCAATTGATAAAGCACCAAGCTCTTTCCCAGGTTCAGGTAAGATCCAGAGAAGCCCCCGAAGCTCCGGAGTCCACGTTGGAGGGACCCAGTTCGGGTCCGCTCTTTGAGATTTAGTATTAAGTTTCGTACAGCACGATTTTGGTATCGCCGACAATCGCCGCGACAACATAATAGCCGCCAACTAATAAGACCAGTCGTGACCCCTTTTTTATTCCCGATAGCGACAAAATTTTTGCCTGGCTCTTGATCGCTACGTCCCATCGAACCGACGACGAGAAACGAGGGACAGGTCAAACACCACGGATCGGAACTCTGAACAGTGCGAATGTCAGCCCGGAAAAGAGAACCGCTTTGAGGCGCTGGACGCCGAACGACTGAAGGCGGAAACCATTGCAATCCGCTTTACAAGTGAAAAGATCAACGCACGATCTTCGCTGGAGCAAAACGATGCTGCACTTGAGCGAGTCCGACTTGCGTTTCCTAGTGGAAACTGTAGCGACCAACCGGCGCGACTACGACCACATTGTAAACCTTATTCGCGATAAAGAAGACCTTTTGGAGCCCATGCTCGATGATCCGAAGCTTACGGATCGACTCTTTCGTGATGAGGAAGCCTTGGTACGCGTAACTCCACACATGCTTTTTTCGGCACTCCTGCGCCGATTGCGAAGGGAATTGGAAAAGGAGGCGTACGTCCTTGACGTGGATACTAAGGGAAAACGTATCCCGGTCTTTGCGGGTCCGGCAGTGGCGGAGATGCTCTCGGACAAAAAAACACGTGATTATTTAGCCGAAATGCTTTCTTCCTTTGCCCGCACAAACAGCGGAATCATTTACTGGAAGGAGCGTGGCACATGGCATAAAAGACGCTTCACCGACATCGACTTGGATGACATGGTCGAGTTGGCTCGCATCATTGACCCGGAGATGC
>DASZGG010000238.1:0-6542 GCA_035939025.1 Chthoniobacterales bacterium
CCGGGTTTAATGGTGTGATTTGCCGAACGACCAAAAAATCGTACAACATCCGAACCGCGGCGAGCTTTTGCTTAACGGTCGGTTTGGACCCTGGAAAGTCCTCAATCCAGGCAGCCACATGGAACGGTCGCACGGTCGTGAACTCCAGGCCATGAGCAGCGCACCAATCAAAAAACTGCCAGCACGCGCGCGCGTAAGCCTGCCGGGTGTTGCGGTTACGAATCGTGGAGGTGAAAAAATCAATGTAGGTTTCCGTGACTTCGGGACCGGCAGCCGCGATCAGCTCCGGGATCCACGCCTTGGAAGCGCGGGTAACGATCGAAAACTCAGCCTTGGGAACGAGTTCCATATGGGTCCCCTACTGTACCACATAAAGGAGGTTATGTTTTACACCCTACGGCGAAAAAACAACGTTCGGATGTGTGAGTTTCCAATTTTATTTGGCGTCTTTTTTTCGACGATTATTTGGCGTCACCGAGTCGTGCAGGCTCATTTTTGGCGGCGAACGACTGGGCCAGTCCCGATCCATTGCGCCAAATATCGTGGAAAATCGCAAGCCACTTATCGCGGAAATTCATATTGTTTGTCTGTGAATTTGGGACTTTAAAAATTATTTGAGGTGGATTTTTCCACTTTAAATCAGGTGCCGTGGAATCGATCACTAACGGCTTTCCGGTCTATTCAACCAGTGCGATACCAATTTCTGCGTTTCGAAAAACCAGTTGCTGAACGAAAGTCAGGGAGCTGCAAGAAGTTACCAAAGAGGTAGTCGGAATCCACGTCCTCCTGACCCGTTGGTTTTTTGGCCACGGTATTCTGCGTAGGTTGCTTCCGCGCGTTTTTCTAGCGAAACCGATTTCTGCTCCCTTGCCGTTCTGATGGCTGCCTCAAATGAAGCTTCAATTTGGGGTTTATCAGCACCCATAGCCGTGAGAAACACACCGCGGAGCCGGTGCAGTTCGGTACACCAATTGCGCTCTGCAAATCTTTGGACCAGTGCTTCAGCCTCTCTTAGCGTCTCAAGAGCTTCGGAGGTGCAATCCGCGAGGAACAAAGCTTCAGCCTTCAGTGCCAGCAAAAAAGGCTCCCCCAGAATCGAGCCATTTGCCCGAAACGCTCGTATTGCGTCCTCGATCCACGAGATGCCTTCAGCGGTATCGCCGGAAGTGCTGCGCGCCCAACCGCGGAGAACCTCTCCTTGAGGCAGCCAAGGCGCAAAATGACGGGTTGACAGTTCAATCAAATCCGACGCGAAGCGTTCCACCTCTGCAGGATTACCCTCGTAGTAGGCGAAAACCGCTGCATGCCATAATGTGACGGCTAACCCAGGCATATCATTTAGCTCATTTGCTAGTGAGATCGCTTCGGTTATGGAGGCTCGCCAAGAGGCGATCTCTCCTAGATGCCACTCGGTTATCGCCTTATAACACAGACAACAGACGGGGGCCATTTCGGAGTCTTCGACCGGAGACCCCACGCCTCCCGAGCGCCAGATCTGAACGCCGCGCATCGCGTTTCGTCGCGCAGACTCGAAATCGCCCAAATGATAAAGCGTGCATGCCAAAGCGTGGCAGGCTCCCATCATTAGCGCAAAGCCATTCTGCTCCTGTGCCAGTGAGTAAAATCGTTCGGCGACCTGCATAGTTGCAGTCAGCTTGTCAGTGTTAAGGGAATAGCGCCACTGACCGAGCAGTGCCATATACAGCTGCAGGGGACGATTAAGGGAATGACACAAGGGCTCGGCGCGCTCGTAACAAATTCGCATCTCAGGTGCTGCAGGTCCTCGCGTAGCCGTTAGATATAGCCCGGCCTGCATGAGGATGAAGAGCTCATCTTCCGCAGTGAGACTTTGTCCATCGACGCTCATTTCCAGGGGTGAACTCCACCGTCCCTGTTCAAAAAAATGAGCTAAAACGAGGAGAAGCGTTTCTCTCGCTCCGAGAACTCTAGCGGCAAAGAAGGTATCTCCCCGCTGAATCCGCGGAATGTAAACCTCGCGCAGCGCTTCGCTATACAAACCCGCATTGCAGCCGCAGATTACCGCTAGGAAAAGTGGATCCATGTCCCTACAACTATCTGGCAGCTGGGGCGCAATTGTTCGATAATAATAGTAGAGCCGCCTATTGCTTTCTTTCCAAGCGTCCGCATGTTGACTCTGGAGCTTTTCGCCAAAGTATTCACGAACGAGAGGATGCGTATCGAGATGTCCAGGATTCTGTGGATCTTCTCCGGCGAGGAGTCTTGCTCTTCTTAATCGGCCAAGAATCATTCGCCACTCGGTCAGACTCAAATCAGTTAATGACTCTGTAAGGCCAGGAATCGCAGGCGGTTTTAGCAGAACACCAAGCGCCTTTTCGTCAGCCGGGCGATCAAATAGGCCTAACAGGCGCAGAACTGACAGGTCAGGACCCTCGCCAAACCAGGTTTGGTAAGATTCCATGACCTTTCGCGCATGGGCTCCCGGTCGTACGTCGTGAGCAAGGCGCTCTGATACTTCTTCTCGGCGACGAATGTCTCCATTGTAAGCATCGGTCAGATAGCTGCCCAGCAGCGTTAGCGCCAGACAATGGCCAGTGAACTCGTCGCTGGCACTTCGCAGCTCTGCCTCATGCCCTTCAACGCCGAGTGCTCGGAGCAGCTTCGCACCAGCATCACTGGAGAGTTGTTCCAGGTCACGACGAAGGGCTGAGGTGCGCTCGTGATCTGCAATATCAGCGACCGGCGTGCGCGTGGTAATCACGCAAAGCCCCGTATTGAAGGCAGCGAGTTCGCGCAAAAGCGCCTGGAGCGAAGGCTCACGTAGGCGTCCTTCTTGTGGACCAGGTGGGTTTTGGAGCGGCTCCAGGCCATCCAGAACCAACAAGGTTCGACGATGCAAGATCAGCTTCGCCAGTCTTTCGCCCTTCTCCCATGCCGTTCCGATCCGTGGGTCTGGATCGCCAAACCAAGCCAGAGCAGCGTCAAGAAATTCATCTGCGGACGAAGAGCCCCCACCGGTGCCCTGTCTATAGAAGGACCAGCCAAATACGAGTTCTGCAGAACGATAATTCTCGGCAGCCATCCGGCGGAGCCATCGGTTAACGAGTGTGGACTTCCCCACACCGGCCCAGGCAACGATCGTAACGACGTTGACATCCTGGTTTACCCATGCGCGGTCCAGAAAAGCGATATCCTCCTCTCGCCCAAAAAGATTGCTTCCTGTAATGGGTAATCTCGCTACTGAAATTTTCTCGGGTGCTAGACTTGATGGCGGCTTGCGGGGCGCGGCGCGCGAAGCCGCAGACTGCGTCTTCTGGAAGCTCTGACGGGTGATTCTACGCCGTGCGTCGATAGCGGCCATTATCGTCGCCCTCGCCTTCAGAACTTCGGCCGGATTCTGAAAGCGCCGCCCGGGGTCTTTCTCGAGGAGTACCTCAATAAGAACAACGACCGGCTGCGGCACATGGTTTAGTTGCCCAATTGCCAACGGTGCATGCAAGTGCTGGTACATCAACTCGGCGGATGTGCCTCGGAATGGCGTCTGCCCTGTCAGCATCTTCCAAAGCGTCGCGCCGAGCGAGTACAGATCCGAGCGGATGTCCACGCCAACGCCAGCGAACTGCTCCGGACTAGCGAACTCTGGTGTCCCGGCAAAAGCTCCGGGAATAGAAATCGCAGCTTCAGCAGGCGCGTCGGGTGCGGGCTTGGCCAGCCCAAGGTCAATGATCTTCACGGTCACTGCGCCTCCCTCTAAGTTCACCATGATGTTACTCGGTTTGATGTCCCGGTGAACCAGCTTCTGCTTGTGGACCGCTGCCAAACCGGCAGCCACCTGTGTCGCGATTTCGAGCGCCAACTTTACCTCCAGCCGGCCTGAGCGTTTGATAAGGTTCTCCAGTGTTTCCCCCGCCACAAACTCCATCGCGTAGAAGTAGTTTTGGCCGGTTCTGCCCAGGTGAAATACCGAGGCAACATTTGAATGCCGCAACCCCGCCGCCGCGCGGGCTTCGCGTAAAAAACGAAGCCGCGCCGACTCATCACCGAGATATTGCTCGCTGATTACTTTCAGTGTCACGGGACAGTGAAGATCCACGTCGAACGCTTTGTAAGTGACGCCCATCGCACCCCGACCCAACTCGACCGGTTTCCCATCTTCGCCCGTCACCAGCTGATAGTGCTCAAATCGTTGCACCGTCTGTTCCGGTGTCGGCTTGACCATATCCTCGGAAGCAGAAGACTCGCCTGACTCAACCTCTCCTTCAAGGCCCATCCGCAGCATACATACCGGACAGAATTTCAGTCCTCCAGAAAACTCGCTACCGCAAACCGAGCAGGTGCGTCTGTTCTCCACTTTCATGGGCCTAACCGTCCTTCGGATGCAACCAGAGCTTCGCAAAGCGAATGGATCTCCTCGTTGATCTCCGCCGGATCTGATACCGTGCGAGCGACCTCCTCGCGTAAAATGGCGCTGAACTGCTTTCGCAGCCGGTGAATAAGTGTCTTGACCGCGCCGATGCTAACCTGAAGCTGATCGGCTACTTGTTCGTACGACGGTACTACTTGGACGTTGCTCGGATTCAAAAAAGGCTCCAACGCCTGGAGAGTAGCTGCTTTTCCTTGCGCGGCGCATTCATTGCCAAGGCGGACCATGGCTTCGTTCAGCAAAGTCGTCGCCCACCGCGCATCGAAGATTGTTTCTGCCGTTAAGAAATCGGCTGGCTCGAGCCGATAAAGATCCTCGGCGCGCTTTGTATCCAAAGGAACAAACTCTATGTTTCCGCCTCTTTTCAAGCAGCGGCCGCGGTCGGCCTCCTTCGAAAGGTAGTTCTTGATTGATGCGAGCAGAAAGGATCGGAATTTGCCCTTACGCGGATCGACCTCAGCCAACGACTTGTGGTCAAGCAGGTGCAGAAAAAAGCCCTGGGCCAGGTCTTGCGCGTCGGCGGGACAGTATCCGCGACGCCGGACAAATGCATAAAGCGGAAACCAGTAGAGCTTGCACAACTCGGCAAGCGCAGCCTTTGAGCCAGGCGCCTGACTTTGAGCGGACAACAAGACAACGCTCCACCGAGTGGTGCGAAACTGTGCTGCGCCTTCCGAGCGCGAATTTTCGTCCAGCTTCAATTGCGACCCCCCGTGGTCAACTTAGCGTATCAGACGTGATCGAAATTTGAAACAAGACATTCAGAGCAGCCAAACTCCACCCAAACTCCACCCGTTCGCGGTAAACGGAGACACTGGTCAAACCGTCGAACGTTTCCGGGAAACTGCGAAACTCGAGCATCGCAATCCGTTTGTACCTTAATGAAAGGTCGGGAATCCGGCCTAGTGGTTACCTCGAAAACAAGCCTCTTCAGACCGGCGATGGTACGGGCGCCCGCGCCACACAAGAGGCGAAAGATTTCCTATGACTGCGTCACGTCTCGTTCGAGTTACAATTCTGGTGGCCCTTCTTTTCCTGGCCGCCACACGACTTTTTGCCGGACCCATCCCTCCGGTCGTTACCATCAAGACGGCGGCCGATACCACCACTCTAATCCCCTCGGGCAGCGGGAATTTCATCGCGTTCGATCCAGGGCTAGTGAATGTCCAGCCCAACCCGTGCATCAGCAACGGCAACGTGACTTTCTGGGGCGCGGGCAGCGGTCAACAGGGCCTCTACGCGGTCCTTTTTGGGATGCTCGTCAAGCCGCTTAAAATACGCTCTTCTCCGAGCCGCCTTTCGCTCGCGATACAACCCCACTGAGAACGGATTTGCAGAAGTCAAAGCAAGCTTTCCAGGAAAAGATATGATAAAAAAATACTTAAAAAGTGATACGAAGAAAACATAACACCCAGCAATTATGGAAGAAAATAAAACACTATCTGAACTTAAGAACACCAAAGGGATGGTAGTGGGTCATGACCGTATCGAACGGTTTCAGGCCGCATTTCGAGGAGAGGTGATCCAACCGGGTGATTCTGGTTATGAAACAGCGCGGAAAATCTGGAATGCCAGCATTGATAAGCACCCCGGCATCATCGCGCGATGCTCAGGGGTAGCCGATGTAGTCGCTGCTGTGAACTTCGCACGCGAAAATGAACTACTGGTCGCGGTACGCGGTGGTGGTCACAACGTATCCGGGAGGGCGCTCTGCGATGACGGGATTGTGATTGACCTATCTGGAATGAAGGGGATCCATGTCAATGCGAAGAGCCGTGTTGCCAGAGTGCAGGGTGGAGCAACGCTTGGTGATCTGGATCGGGAGACTCATGTCTTTGGCTTGGCTGTTCCAGCAGGAATTATATCCAAGACGGGCATCGCTGGGCTCGCGCTAGGGGGCGGTGTCGGCTGGTTGGTCAGAAAATACGGTCTGACTTGTGACAATGTTCTATCGTTTGATATCGTGACCGCTGATGGAAAGCCTCGGGTGGCAAGCGCCAACGAGAACGAAGATTTATTCTGGGCCCTTCGGGGAGGAGGTGGCAATTTCGGGGTAGTCACTTCATTCGAATTCCGTGTCCATCCGGTGAGCACCGTTCTTGGGGGCTTGGTCATGTATCCGAGAGACCGTGCGGTGGAA
>DASZGG010000239.1:0-12215 GCA_035939025.1 Chthoniobacterales bacterium
ATGCTCTTGTTTCTTTGCAGAATTCGAAGCTTGTGTTTCGGCTTGAGACAGCGCTGATTTTTCTTAACCGCGAGAACCAACGATCTATGAGTGAATATGCTGACCTGTACTGGGATGACAACCATGCGAAATTGCCTCTGATTACCGGGACCGCTAATGAGCGGGCAATCGACATTAGTCAACTTCGAGACGAAACCGGTTTAATCACCCTCGACAGCGGTTACGGGAATACCGGTTCCTGTACGAGCGCCATCACCTTCATTGATGGGGAAAAGGGGATCCTTCGCTACCGCGGTATCCCGATTGAGGAACTGGCCGAGCGATCGAGCTTTGTCGAGACTGCGTTCCTGATCATTTACGGAAAACTTCCCACGCACGCCGAGCTCAGGCGCTTCTCCGGCCTGCTGACAAAACACCAGTTGATTCACGAAGATATGAAATTTCACTTCGAGGGATTCCCGTCCAATGCTCACCCGATGGCAATCCTTTCTTCGATGATCACCGCAGCCGGTTGCTACTACCCGGAACTCCTTGCGCCTCAGGAGGCAGAGAACTTCGACGACGAAACCGCCTTAATACTTTCTCAAGTTCGCACCATCGCCGCGTTTGCCTACCGGAAATCGCGCGGGCTTCCCTTTATCTACCCAAAACCGCAATACAAATTCACGGCAAATGTCCTGCACATGATGTTCTCCGAGCCTTTCGGCGATTACGAACTCAAGCCGCAGGTTGTCCGCGCTCTTGATTTGATTTTTCTGCTCCATGCCGATCACGAGCAGAACTGCTCAACCTCTACGGTGCGGATGGTGGCGTCCAGCAAGGCCAATCTGTTTGCGAGCACCTCGTCGGGTGTGTGTGCGCTTTGGGGACCCCTTCATGGTGGTGCAAACCAAGCGGTAATCGAAATGTTGGAACAAATTCGCCGGGAGGGTGACGATGGATCGCGCTTCCTCGCAGCAGCCAAGGACAAGAAGAGCGGTCGCCGGCTTATGGGTTTCGGTCATCGTGTCTACAAAAATCACGATCCACGGGCGAAGATCATCAAGAGAGAATGCGACACGTTGCTGGAAACACTCCAGGTCAGCGATCCGCTGCTGGATATAGCTCGCCGGCTGGAACAAACCGCTTTGAACGATCCGTACTTCATCGAGCGCAAGCTTTATCCAAACGTTGATTTCTACAGCGGCATCATCATGCGAGCCATCGGGATTCCAGTGGAGATGTTTACGGTGATTTTCGCAATTGGCCGCATGCCTGGCTGGATTGCGAATTACCGCGAACTCAACGCCACTAAAGGTGGACGCATTTGCCGTCCCCGGCAGATTTACGTGGGCGAACCGCTGGCGTCCTATATTCCAATCGGTGAGAGGGAAGGTAAATAGCCTGCATCGGGGAGAATTCCGAATTTGAGGAGTCGTCCTCGTGCTCGTCGTCGAGAATCCCGATCGTTTCGCAATCAGACTAGGCAATCTTTAGTAACCATTTGTCCTTTTGGACAATTGAGAAAGACTGGAGCCTTCCATTGCAATGCGAGGGCAAAGGTTGGAGCCTTCGCTTACGCGAGGGCAAAGGCTGGAGCCTTCGCTTACACGAGATGCCAAAGGCTGGAGCCTTCGCTTACGGTGCGGGGCAAAAGCTTGAACTTTCTAACCCGCAATGAGCTCGTCGCTTCGGTATTGGCGTGATTTTTGCGGGTTAGGCGGCCACCGGCTCGCGCGGGGGCGGAGCCATGAATTCGGGGCCGACCGGATTCCTAATTGTTTCGCGAAGAATTCTATCGACCTCAGCATAATCGACGCTGGACAGTTTCCAACCGAAAGCCTGCTCCACTGCGTCAAGCTGACTGGCATTTCGGGCGCCCCAAAGAGCGGTCATAGTTTCTCCCCGATCAAGAATCCAACGGATCGCGAATGCAAGAAGGCTCTTCCCGTGATTCGCCCAGGCATGCTGACCCAGCCTATCGGCTGCTTTCAAGTATTGGATAAAGCGCGGTGGCTGGAATTTCGGGTCCTTGAGCCGCAAATCGTCACCGTCAAACTTTCGATTGAGTCTCATTCCGCCCGACAGCAGGCCGCGACAAATGGCGCCGTAGGACAGGACTAGAAGCTTGTGTTCCAGAGCGTACGGCAGAACGTCGTTTTCGATCTCGCGCTCAAAGATGTTGTAGGGCGGCTGGGTGCTATGTAACGGTGCAACACGTCTCCAAGCATCCATTTGTTCTGGCGAAAAGTTGCTTACGCCGAGCGCGAGGATCTTACCCTCGCGCTGAAGCTCAAGTAAGGTCTCGGCAGTATCTTCGATTCGGACAAGCGGGTCCGGCCAATGTACCTGGTAAAGATCGACGCGGTCGGTGCGAAGTCGGCGCAGGGAATCTTCTATCTCCTCGCGGATCCGCTCCGGTGTCGAATTGCGGTAGACATTCCCGTCAACCCATTCCAGGGCCACTTTAGTTGCCAGTACTGCCTTGTCGCGGCGCCCTCCATCCGCCAAAGCCTTTCCGACAATCTCCTCAGAATGACCAAATCCGTACACCGGGGCGGTGTCTATCAGATTAATTCCTATGTCCACGGCGTGCTGAATTGTCTTTATTGATTCAGCCTCATCGCTTCCACCCCACATCCAACCTCCAATTGCCCAGGTTCCGAGACCGACCCTCGAAATCGGCAACGGTATGTTATCGCACTTAACTGTTTCGATGTTCATTTTCAAAAGATTAATAATTCAGTGTCAAAAATAACTCAGTCGATTCAACCTTTCCTGCAGCTCCACTTCCACGGGAGCGGATTGCGTGTTGCTCAAAAGGAAGACCATTTGCATCGGACTCGAGTCGACCGGGACTGGTCGCGGGTGAGGGATTTCATTATCAACTATCCACTCTGTGTTGTCGGGTAAATGATACTCGACAAAGACGTGGCTGCCCCGGATGTCGCTGTTAGTGAGGTGCCATCTATAAAAGATTAGTCGCCCGTGAATGCCATGGGCGGCCAGTCTCGAAGAGAGGGCTATCGCATAGTCCATGCACTGCCCGTCTTTAGATTTACCGCGGAGGGCTGGGTCGCTGGCAAGTCGATAGTGCAGAGGTTCGGCGACGGAGAACGCGCTCAGCGCGATGCAAGCAACGACGCAAGCTAAGATCGGTGGAATGCTTCTTGACATTGCTCTTCCGGCGCTCTAGCTGAGTCAGTTTTGGCCGCCTCCCTGATCACCAGTATCCAAAGCGGGATAGTCCCCGTTTTGCAAAACTAGCAGGCGAGTTAGACTGCCGGCAAAAGTTCCGAAGGGTATTTCGCGCACTTCCACCTCACGCAATTCTTCGGTTACATCTATTACTTCGCTCAATCCGACGATGCTCATGGTCGTTTCAGTGTTAGTATTAAGTTTCTCAACGCTAGCATCGAGCTCGGGCTCGTGCCATGATTCGCAAGAGCGGTTCTTATTGCCTCGATCGAGCTAGTGTACCGTCTCGCATAATGCGAGACGGTACACTAGAACCGAAAATGGCATCGAGATGTGCAAAGCCGGATCGCGCGGGAGCGCGTGCCTAGCGCGCATCCGGGCTCGTACGCGACAGGAGTCGTGATCCGCCATTGCGATGGTAGGGACGCGGTCCTGCGCGATCCGGCACCGCGCGTCCAAGGAAGTTGCAAAGGCAAGAAAGGCTAACGCGGGCGGATTCGCAGGGCAGAAGCGGAAATGGCGTCGAGGCGTGCAACGCCGGATCGCGCAGGAGTGTCGTCCCTACCGCGCGATCCTGCTCGCACCTATCCGATATTAATCAGCCCGCGTTCAGACGCGATCGCGATCGCCTCAGTTCGGCCAATTGCATTCAACTTTTTCAAAATAACCTTCACGTGGCTTTTCACTGTGTACTCACTGATGTAAAGGATTTGACCGATTTCTTTATTGCTCTTGCCGAGACCCATTTGCTTGAGAACCTGAAGCTCGCGCTGGGAGAGTTGCGGTTGCGCCATGGAGTCTGCGAGTTGCGCGGCGACGTCATGCGGTAACGAAGATCTTCCGGCAAAAACTTCGCGAATGGTATCCCAGACCTGGCGCGGTTCTGCTCCCTTCAAGAGATAACCTTTCGCTCCCGCCGTTAGCGCGCGCCGCAGGTCTTCTGTTTTTGCGGAGTTGGTCAGCACGATGATTCGCGGCCGCGGCTTTCGGGACATCAGCTCGGTCACAACCTCCTGACCATCTTTCTTCGGCATCCGAAGATCGAGCATGAGTATGTCCGGAGAAAGCTCATCGTAGAGCCGGCAAGCCTCCTCCCCGTCCCGAGCCTGACCCACAACTTTCAGATCCTTCTGTAGCGCCAGGATCGTCATTATTCCTTCGCGGACCACCGGATGATCGTCTGCGATCAGGATCCTTATTTCTTTACCCGAAGATGTCGCGGAGGAGCTCATAATTTGATCGGCGCTGCCCTTTTGAATAAACAACACACCCTGCCAGCACCCAGGACAGCTGTCGAGGGCAAATGATCAGACGTAATATCGACTGCAGGGGCGCGCTCCCGCGCGACCGCAGGAAACCCAAGATATATAGCCCTTTAGAGCTATTCTAAAGCATCAGTTCGCGCGATAGCCGGAAGAATTCAATGGAGGTATGTTCGATCGAGTTTAACCAATCGAGTGTTTTCATGAATGAGACCGTCAAAGTGATTCGTTTCTACAAGACGGGCGGATCGGACGTGCTAAGGATCGACGAAATCCAGCTATCGCAATTAAAGGAGAATGAAGTGTTAGTCCGGGTGCAAGCGGTTGCTGTAAGCCGGCTGGATCTTCTATGGCGGGCGGGCTCATATTTCGAAGAACCTGAATTTCCTGCGCAAATCGGATACGAAGCCGCGGGTGTTGTGGTGTCGGTAGGCCCCGAAGTCAAAACGCTTAAGGTGGGTGACCGTGTTTCCACATTCCCGGCCGTATCACTACTGGACTACGCAGCGCACGGCGAGACAATCATTTATCCTGAGACCGCGCTCATTGTATATCCCGAAAGCCTGACACCGGTGCAAGCGGCTGCGGTAAACACAGGGTTGTTTACTGCTTACTTCGCGTTGCTGGAGCTCGCTGATCTCAAAAGGGATCAATACGTGGTCATCACCGCCGCCAGCTCTTCAATGGGAATTGCCGCAATTCAAATGGCGAAAGCCATCGGTGCGAAAAGCATCGCTGTGACGCGTTCAGAGGCGAAGAAGGAAGCTTTGCTCGGAGTCGGAGCGGATCAAGTTATTATCGCCGGCCGTGAGGATGTCCAAGAAGCGATTCTCGAATTGACTGAAGGGCTCGGCGCGGAAGTGATCTACGACGCTGTAGCCGGCCCCGGACTCGAAGAGCTTATATGGGCGACAAAAAGATTCGGCCACGTGATCGTTTACGGACAGCTTGGGGCAATGGAATACGGGACCCTGCTGCCTCTTGGTGCATGCTTCCTGAGGGCCATCAAGGTCCATAGCAGTTTCCGGGTTTTTGATTTCACCGGCCATCCTAGACTTGGTCTTCAAGCGAAATACGTAGCAATCGAACGCGCAAAGAAATTCATTTCTGACGGTCTGGCATCAAGACTCTTTCCACCAAAGATCGATCGAGTCTTCGTTGGATTAAATGAATATGCAGCCGCGCATCGCTACATGGAGACGAATGATCAGATTGGTAAGATTGCCGTTGCTTTAAGCAACTAACCCGCAAAAATCACACGCTTCAAGAATCGACGAGCTCATTGCGGGTTAGAAAGCTCTTAAACAGGCGCTGCGCGCCTGTCTAAGAGCAGGTTTTGAAAATAAATAAATCGAAACAAGCTGTTTAAAACGCTTCTCTTCTAAAAGCAGTAGAATTTTTCGGCGCAGCCGGGGAATTCTGCTGCCACAGCCTGCATCGTTCACGAATCTCTAAGGATTTGTGAGCGATGCAGGCTAGCTCAATCGAGCCATAGAGAAACCTCCTTCCGAAGCATAGAACTGCTTAAAGACCGATGTTACGCTTCGTTTAAATCATTCGGCTGAGCTGCGAGAAAGAACCTAGTATATGGATAGTTTCAGAAGCGCAAAAAATCTTATCAGCATTTCTCCTAGTCTTCCCAATAGGCGCGGTAAGCGACCGATTACAATCCGTGGCCCACTCCACGTTCAATGCGGCGACCACGGTGATGATAGAGAACTGCGTCGCCTGGTTGACGAGGTGATAGCATGGCCGCATATCGAAGCGGGTCCGTTGCCGGTTGGCAGTTTGGGTCTGGTTTCTCTACAGGTAGGTGAAGAGGTGGCAACCGACGACCCTGCTGTTTTCATTACCGGAAGGGAGTTCGGGAGAGTTCTGTTCGGTGCGCCAACGATTTATCTTACGTTGCCTTTGAGCTGCGCCCATTGGGCCATTGTTAGGGGATGGGCAGAACCTCATTTTTCTGGCAGCTTTGGTTTGGTGCCGCCCGGTGTGATGGTTGTTTACACGCCGCGTGACGAACACGAGGTGGCGGTCTGTCGGTCACTGTTCTGGGTTTCCTACAATTTATCGCTGAGCGATCAGGGAAGGAACTCCGATGAGTGGAAGGCGCCCTGGGTTGGCGTCAAGCATCGCAGCATAATCGAGGAGCCAGTCGCGGCGGCGGGGTAGGAAAGAAAACCGCGCGGACCGCGATGGTCGAAGTTATCACGTCCGCTGATAGAACATCAAAAGAATGAATTATACAGTCCTGATACGAGGCAGGAGGGTCTGGCGCTAGATGAAACGATTTATCGAGTTCGATGTGCTTCGAGGGTTGTTGCTGTTGATGATGGTCGCCAATCATTCGACTAACGTGGAATCGGATTCGATTCCGGAAAACAAGCAAAAATGAGCCAGAGTAGCTTGGACACAGTTGAAATTCAGGAACCCAAGTCCGCTCCACGAATTGCGCGGAAAAGAAGGATAGAATTCCCTTTTCTAGCTGGAGCTGTCGTCTTGATTGCGCTTGCCGTTATTGGAGTTGAGGTACGGTCCTCGAGAACACAAGCAGTCCGACAGCGTTCGCAGCCGGTCGCCGGGATGACAGTCGCCGTTGTCCACCCCCAGAAGGCTTCGATCACGATTCCCGTGCTGCCCGGACAAACGCAAGCCTATACTGACGCGCCGATCTTTGCTCAGACGAGTGGGTACCTGAAAAAGTGGTATTTTGATATTGGAGCTAAGATAAAAGCCGGTGATGTTCTTGCCGAGATCGACACTCCCGAAGTCGATCAAGAGCTGGCCCAAGCGCAGGCTCAAATCAAAGTGGCACAGGCCGCCCTGAACCTGGCGGAAGTCACCTATCGGCGTAACCAGGACCTTTTCAATCGGAAGGTCATTGCTGTACAGGATTTTGATACTGCGGCTGACACCTATCGCGAGAACCAGGCGATCGTAATGGCAGACCAGGCGAACATCAATCAGCTTGATGCGCTCGAGGCATTCAAAATCGTCAGGGCGCCGTTCAATGGTATTGTCACAGCACGAAACACTGATATCGGAGACTACATCGCTTCGGGCTCGGGCAGCCAGCTCTTTCGCATGCAGCAGACTTCGCCGTTACGCGTTTATGTCAACGTGCCCCAGATTTTTGCCCAAATGGTAAAAATCGGCACCGAGGGAGATCTTACTCTGGATGAGTTCCCCGGCCGGAAATTTTTGGGACAGGTGACTAACACCGCAAGAGCGATCGATCCAACGTCCCGAACACTACTGACCGAACTGCAGGTACCCAACGAAACGGGTGAACTCTTTCCGGGCGCCTATGCTCTGATCACGCTGCAAGTCAATGATAACACCGGTATTCTGACGATCCCATCCAACGCACTGCTCTTCCGGTCGGAAGGTGCAACTGTGGGAGTAGTCGACGCAGACGGTAAGGTGGAGATTCGCAAAATCACGATCAACCTCAACCTCGGAGATAAGTTGGAAATTTCGCAAGGATTATCGGAGACAGACCAGGTGATCGTGAATCCTTCAGACAGCCTGGCGGACGGCATGACCGTAAAAATCCTGAACCCAAAGCAGACGTGAAGGAGTAGCATCAAATGTGGATTGTAAATTTAGCATTAAGACGACCCTATACTTTCATAGTGCTGGCAATTTTTATTCTAATTGCCGGTGTCCTTTCGATCTTGAGCACTCCAAAGGACATCTTTCCGTCGATCAATATTCCGGTCATTTCAGTAATCTTCAATTTTGCGGGGATGTCTCCGAGGGATCTGGAGGAGCATCTCACCACAGTTTACGAACGCGTGCTGACCACGACCGTCGACAACATCGAGCATATTGAATCGGAATCCCTGTTCGGCATCTCAGTGGTGAAAATCTATCTGCAACCCACCGCCAGCGTGCCGAGAGGAATAGCACAGGTTACATCGGTTTCTCAAGCGATTCTAAGACAACTGCCAAGCGGCACCACGCCGCCGCTGGTCCTTAGCTACAGCGCCACTAACGTGCCGGTGCTCAGAGTCGGTTTGAGCGGTCTCTCCGAACAACAGCTCAATGACCTAGGACTGAACTTTGTTCGACCGCAGTTCATCACCGTACCCGGCGTGTCTGTTCCTTACCCGTACGGAGGGAAGCAAAAATTCGTGGAGGTCGACCTCAATTATAAGGCTTTACAAGGCTATGGTCTGACGCCTTTCGACGTTGTAAACACGATCACTGCGCAGAACCTTACTTTGCCTTCCGGCACTGAGAAAATCGGTCGCTTCGAATACCTGGTCGGATTGAACTCAAGCCCGGACACCATTGAGAAGCTCAACGCTATTCCGATCAAATCGCTGCCGAACGGCACGACTATTTACATTCGAGATGTGGCGAACATTGTCAATGGGAGCATTCCTCAAACAAACATTGTTCGTTTCAACGGCCAGCGAGCCACCATGCTTGATATTCAAAAGACCGGTAATGCCTCAACCTTGGACATCGTACAGGGTGTCAAAAATAAAATACCGGACCTGAAGCAGACTCTACCGCCGACATTGAATGTTTCAATGCTCTCGGACCAATCTGTTTTTGTTACCGGCGCTATTGATGGAGTAGTCCGAGAGGCAGTGATCGCAGCGTGTCTCACTGCGATCATGATTCTCCTCTTTTTGGGCGATTGGAAAAGCACTCTCATCATCGCGATCTCGATTCCTCTGGCGATTCTTTCCTCGATCGCGGTGCTGAGTGCGATCGGAGAGACGCTTAACATCATGACCTTGGGAGGACTCGCGTTGGCGGTTGGCATTCTGGTCGACGATGCGACGGTGACGATCGAAAACATCGATCGGCACCTGGCCGAAGGTAAACCCACGTTGGACGCAATTCGCGATGGCGCAGCTCAGATCGCCGTCCCCGCCCTGGTGTCCACGATGTGCATCTGCATCGTTTTTGTTCCGATTTTTTTCCTTTCCGGAGTCGCAAAATACTTGTTCTCGCCACTGGCAGAGGCGGTGATCTTCGCCATGATTGCCTCCTATATCCTGTCGCGAACGCTGGTGCCGACTTTGGCGATGTATTGGATCAAAACGCACAATAAAGCGTCAGACCAGGGCAAAAAGAGGAAGACGTTTCCACTTTTTGCCTGGTTCTCCCATTTCCACCACTGGTTTGAAAATCGATTCGACAAATTCCGAGAAGGTTATCGGGATCTGCTGAGTCTCGGGCTGCGAAACGCCGGTAAGCTCGTTGCGATTGTCCTTGGCTTTACGGTGGTCACCGCGGCTTTGTTCCCCTTTCTCGGGCAGGACTTCTTCCCTTCGGTCGACGCCGGAGCATTCGATATGCACGTTCGGATGAAAGCCGGCACCCGCATTGAAGAAACTGCTCGCTCGGTGGATCAGATCGAACAGATGATCCGCCAAGTCATCCCCGCCAACCAACTGCAGGGGATTGTCGATAACCTTGGGATTCCATATAGCGGCATCAACACCTCATATAATAATACCGGAACGATGAGTGCCGCGGACGGCGACATTCTGGTTTCGCTTAACCAAAATCACGATCCGACAAATAAATTTATCAGGACGATCCGTACCCGCATGCAGCACGATTTTCTCGGGATTGGTGTTTGGTTTCCACCGGCCGATATGGTTGCCCAGATTCTTAACTTTGGGCTGCCGGCCCCCATCGATATTCAGGTTATCGGGGCCGATCAAGAGGCTAACTTCCAGTTCGCGAACAATCTCATGAACCAGATTCGTAAGATCCCTGGTGCCGTGGATTTCCGGATCCAGGAGCCGAATAATGCACCTGAGCTAGACATTACGATGGACCGCACGAAGGCGTCGATCCTTGGCATTAACGCGCAATCCGTAGCAAACACTGTTCTCGGCGCGCTGGCCGGATCGCAACAAAATGCCCTGAATTTTTGGGTCGATCCGACAAACGGGGTGAGCTATCAGGTTAACGCTCAAGTGCCGCAGTCTGACATGAATTCTCTCGACGCTTTGCGGAATCTGCCCATCCTTGGCGGTACCGGACAAGGTCAGATTCTGGCAAATGTTGCCCCAATTTCGCGCAGCAACACGTTCCCGGTCATTGATCATTACAATATCAGACCGGTGATCAACATTTACGGTAACGTCGACGGCAAGGACCTGGGTTACGTTGCCGATCACGTACAGAAGTTGATCGATGCTTCCAAAAAGAACCTGCCCAGAGGAAGCTTCATTTATCTTCGAGGGCAGGTCAGCACCATGCACGACTCATTTATCGGCCTCTATCTTGGATTAGGGTTTTCATTGGTGCTGGTCTACCTGCTGATGGTGGTGAATTTTCAATCCTGGACCGAACCGTTCATCATCATCACGGCTCTCCCCTGCGCGCTCGCCGGGATCCTCTGGATGCTGTTCGTCACGGGCACGACCTTGAGTGTGCCGGCCCTAATGGGTGCGATTATGTGTATGGGAGTAGCTACGGCGAACAGCGTTCTGGTGGTCACCTTCGCCAATGAGCAGCTCGAACATTATCATGACGCCTACCGGGCAGCGCTCGAGGCTGGTTATGCTCGTATCCGGCCGGTTCTCATGACGGCGCTGGCGATGATCATCGGAATGGTTCCGATGGCATTAGGCCTGGGAGAAGGCGGCGAGCAAAACGCTCCGTTGGGTCGGGCAGTGATTGGAGGCCTGATTTTCGCTACCGGGGCTACGCTGTTCTTTGTTCCGACCGTCTTCATGATCATTAGAAGAGGGAGAAAATTTCAAACGAGCAAATCCTCCGCAGAGCCGGTTAGTGGTCCCCAAATGCAAGGTTAAATAAATTAACAGATCTCGGTATGAATGACGATTCAGAAATAACGGTGACCGGGGATACCTCAAAGAAAACTGGAGGTAGCGAATCATCCGGTAAAGCTGAAAAGAAGATCAAGAAAAACCTCAAGTTCTTCTTCTTCGCCGGAGGGGCGCTATTCATCGGCGTTGCTGTACTGGGAATCTATTCCCGGAACGCGTGGACCCTCGAAGTTCAGCAGCTCACGGATAAAGCGGCGCGCACCATCGTGCATGTAGTCCATCCGACAAGGGCCATCGAGGCAATATCACTTCAGTTACCGGGTCAGACAATGCCATACACTGACGCACCAATATTTGCCCAGACCAGTGGTTATCTGCAGAAGTGGTATTTTGATATCGGGGCTGAGGTCAAGGCCGGCGCTGTTCTTGCCGAGATCGATACCCCTGAGGTCGATGCGCAGCTGGCGCAAGCGCAGGCTCAGCTCAAGGTGGCACAAGCCACACGCGATCTATCGAAAGTAACTTACCAGCGCTTCCAGGATCTTTTTCAGCGAAACGTCATTGCGGCGCAGGACTTCGACACTGCAGCCGACAACTATGGACAAAATCAAGCTACCGTAATCGCAGACCAAGCTAACGTTAACCGACTGGAGGCCCTTGAAGCGTTTAAGATCGTCCGGGCTCCATTCGACGGAATTGTGACGGCGCGAAATACGGATATTGGTGCGTTCATCCCCTTGGGTTCTGGAACCCAACTTTTCCGGATGGCACGGATTTCGCCGCTACGTGTCTACGTCGACGTACCAGAACCGTTCACGGAATTTGTGAAAGTAGGCGCTGAGGCTGACCTTACGGTCGGACAGGATGCGGGACGAAAATTTGCGGCGCGGGTTGTGGGGACGGCCGGGGCGATCAACCCGACGGCCAAAAGACTGTTGACTGAACTGGAAGTGCCCAACAAAACAGGCGAGCTCTTCCCGGGTGCCTATGTCCAGGTAACTCTCAAGAT
>DASZGG010000240.1:0-9376 GCA_035939025.1 Chthoniobacterales bacterium
ACCGCCTTTTTGTACTTCTTTGTCGAAAGATAAGTTCTTGTGCGGTTCTTCCAGTCTGCAATTTTCCCCGAGTCAGCGCAGATCGTCAGGTAGTCGGCGACAATCACATCCCAATCGTGCATGTGGCGGATGTACGATTTCGAGAAAAAGCGTTGCACTTTCGGATCGCTGTCCATTCCCCGTCTCGTTTGCTTGTAGGCTCTCTCCATCGCCCGATGTAGATTTTTTTTACTCTCCGCGCGAGTCTGGGCATCTGCCTGGTAAATCTCCTGGAGATACCATATTGAACTTCCGTCAATTTGCAGCGGCCTGTCCGGATTCGCGCAGATGTAACACTCATCCACAACCGAGGCCCTGTAGGCGCCGTGTGGCCAGAATGATTCCTCGCCTCGGTCTGGAATGCGCAGATTGTCATGGTCCATGAATAAGAGCTTAACAGTCCACTCACCGGCTTCGAACGAACTCTTGAGGCCGAGATTCCTACCAACAAAGGACTCGCCGTGGGAATATGCGCCCAGGGCGAGAAGCGTGCCCCAGTACGTACCTAGATCAGCAACTGCGGAGGCGTGAAGACGATGAGCTCGATCTCTGTTCTCCGGAATTTGGTACGCGGCGCGAATATATTGTGCATGATTTTTGTACACAGCGGTCGGAGCCCTATAAATGCCCAAAACCTCATCTAACAGCGCATCGGCGAATTGCTGAGCCTCCCGCCTGGTGTAGCTCGTTCGTTTCAAGCCCCTTATAAAGTAAGCATCAGCTCCTGCCGGTGAAAGGTAGTTTGCGAGCATGTCGAGGCGATAGGAACTCGTTTGCGCCAGGATTCCCTGACACGGAAGCGTGTGGGCCAGAAAGCGGCCGGTCAAACCGAACTCACCCGGCAGATGCGCGAGTTCGTCGCCGTATTGAAAATCGAAATCGGACACGCACCGATCCATGTGGTCGCGCATATTCGCGTAGGCATCGCCAAAGATGTTCGGATCGGTGAAGTAATCGAGAAGGTGTACCGTCTCGCCGTTGTACGGAACGGTCCGGTAGGTTGCGAGGGAGAGCAATTTGGATGCCGGTGCTTCTCTTCCATGAACGGAGCGGTAAATGTCGGAAATCACCGCGGCCTGATTGGATTCCCATCGGAGGCTGGCGGTGGAAGCACCCCCCTGGAGGCGATGCGATGGGGGCAGTGATTCACCGGTACTATAGGTGAAGGACACTGTCAGTGGAAAGCCGGCGCGCAGTCCCGTGCGCTTTATTTCGAGTTCTATCGAACTGCCAGGCGGTTTCACGACGCAGGCAACCGTCCCGATGGGATTCTCAACGAGCGAGTTGAGTTCCGATGACGTGTTCTCGCATGCCCAGTAAACATCGGCCGCAGCAGCTAGCCGGCGGAAGATGTCCTTTTCATATTCTGGAAATCTCGAAAGATAATGCCCGGCCTCACGTGTACCTTCAGCCTCTAAAGGGCTTTCGACACCGGCGGATAAGACCAGTTCCTCGCGCACCCGCTCGACGACATCCGCAGGGGCAAACAGATACCGCGCCAGAGTAAGCTTGCAGGGGTCGCGGGAGAAACAGATGAATTCGTCCAGGGCTCGCGCCGTCGTCTGGAGTCCTCGGATATTTCGATGAATCCTCTCGAGGCGACTAAGGTTTCCCAGAAATTGGGCGACGAATACCCGAAAGTCGGTCGATGTGTAACCTTCACGGAAGACACGGTCATCCATGCGGTTCGCTTCGGGTGAGAGAATGCCGAACTTCCGAAAGAGGAACCTGAACTCTTCGTCGCAACCTGCGCCGAGTTGCCGGCTTTGATTTGACAGCATCAGTGTCGCAAAGAGCCTGAGGTTCCACGAGTACCCCGCCGATCCATCGCAAACCGAAATGAGCTTTGTAACGAAGCGTCTGTCATACGTTTCATGGGAGAGAAATTCGGAGCAGAGATTGATCGCTCTGGGGTCTCCGCCAAAGCGCGCCTCCAGTACTCGGTACAATGTCCCGCGCAGTGGCGGCGTCCTTTGCTGCATTTGCGTTTCCATGGGTGGGAGTGATCAGCAACGGCGACTATATTTCCTCTGAAAATGGCTTTGAAAGCTTGGTTATTTTCCAGATGATAATAACTTCGCGGGCATGACGCATCGAACAAACGCGAACTTGCAGAGCGGCCTTGACGGACTCTGGTTGGCGCTACTCATGTTTGCTTTCGCGGCGTTCGGTTTCTGCGGGGCAGTCGCTGCTAAGGGTGGCGAGCCGGATTCTGCCCTGAAGCCATACAGGCAGACAATTGAAAAGAATGGTATCCGGATAAATTTTGAAGTCGTCCACATCGGAGTTCTCGATGGGCAACCTTTTCGAGAAGGCGATCCGGTATTATTCCGATTCGCCATCAACGATACGACTTCG
The DNA here is from genome assembly GCA_035939025.1 of Chthoniobacterales bacterium. Classification (GTDB taxonomy): domain Bacteria; phylum Verrucomicrobiota; class Verrucomicrobiia; order Chthoniobacterales; family JAFAMB01; genus JAFAMB01. The sequence continues at coordinate 2,398 of DASZGG010000240.1, forward strand.
AACGCGCCGATTCCCGGACTTTTCCCTGCTGCCTGGTTGGACCTTAGACGAAATGATGAAATCCCGGCTGCCAACTCGTGCGAAGTCAAGGCGCAAAAATACATCATGGGCGGCACTTTCTCTCAGGCTGATCTTGACCTGAACGCCTATTACGTTTTGGCGTTGAATGACGATGCGACCATCTCGGTCGTCGATCCGCTGTTTGGCTTCGGAACGACGAAACTCCTTGCCCTGATCCCTTTGACGGGAAATGGATACGACTGGGTCGCAACGAAGGATCAGACAAAGCTTTTCGTTTCTATTCCCGACCAGGGAAAAATCGCGGTCGTCGATACGGCGAACTGGGAAGTATTGAAATACCTCGATGCTGGCACTACGCCCGCGGGCGTCGTTTTGCAGCCGGATGGGGAGTATCTCTGGGCGGCTGGGGGAGGTTCTTCCCAGTCCAGCGTAGCAGCTTTCCGAGTGGACAGCCTGGAAGTCGCCGCACGGCTGCAGGTTGGAAAGGGAAGCCACGAACTGGTCGTTCCGAGTGACAGCAGGTTCGTCTTCGTGACCAATGGCGAAGACGACTCGGTTTCCGTCATCGACACTCGATCGCTAAAAACGGTTACCGATATCCAGATCGGACGAGGGCCGGTATCGGCCGCCTACTCAGAATTGGCGAACGCCGTCTACGTTTCTCAGACGGACGCTGGTTCGATCGCGGTGATAGACGCTAAGAATCTCAACATCATTAAGATGATCCAAGCCGATCCGGGAGTTGCCGAAATTGCCGTCGCACCGGGCGGCCGATATGTGTTTGTTCTAAATCGCAAAAAAGATCTCGTTCAAATCATTGATAGTTCTGTAAATGAAATCATTCAGTCCGGCACGGTGGGGAATGCACCGTTTCAGATCTCGTTTACGAGCGATTATGCTTATATCAACCATCTGGGTTCGGCAGATGTGTACATGGTCCCGCTCGGTCAGGTCGGGCGGAAGGGTAGTCCTCTGACAGTTCTTACATTTCCGGGAGGCCAGCAACCGCTCGGTGGGTCATGGATAAACAGCCCCGCCGCACGGGTTGTTCAGGCATCCGGTGAGAATGCAGTCCTTGTCGCAAACGCGCCGGATAAACAGGTCTACTATTACAAGGAAGGAATGGCCGCCCCGATGGGCAGCTTTTCCAACTACGGCCGGCAGCCGATGGCAGTCCAGGTGGTCGATCGCAGTCTTCGTGAGCGTACTTCTCGCGGAGTCTACCAAACCGCTGCCAAGCTACCAAAGCCGGGCCTCTACGATGTCGTTTTTTTCCTTGATTCACCCAGATTTGTCAACTGCTTCGAATTCGCCGTCGAACCAAATCCGGCGATCGAGGCGGAACGAAACGCGGGAAAGGTTACGGTTACAGCCCTGGCACCTCAAGCTCCGCCCAAGCTTGGCGAAGAATTAACTTTCAGGTTTCGCATTGTCGATCAGGCGACAAAAAAGCCGGTTAGCGGGTTGACCGACGTTGTTATTGTGACCTTCCTGGCGCCGGGCACTTGGCACCGGCGGGAAGTCGCGAAAGAAGAAGGGGACGGAGTTTACAGCATTGGATTTAATCCTCCCCAGCCGGGGGTATACTACGGCCACGTCCAGTGCAGCTCGGTCAATCTGAAATTTGGCAACCCGAACTATTTGACAGTCAGGGTTTTGCCAAGAGAAGGCGTGGAATCCGGGGAACGGAGGTGAACTGAGACAACTATGAAAGCGAATTTGTCGTTGGCGCGATCGGCTTGGCTCGGACTGCTCCTCGCCGCGGTACTAACTGTGCAACCGATCGTTGAGGCGCATGCCCAGTCAGATCCAGGCCCTGAGAGAGAAACAAGGCAAAATATCCCTGATATCGAACTAGTCGACCAGGACGGGAAAACGGTCCACCTGTATAGCGACCTTGTGAAGGGACGAGTCGCAGCATTTAGCTTCATTTTTACGACTTGTACTACGATCTGTCCGCTGATTGGAGCCACTCTTGGCCGCTTGCAGACAGAACTGGGTCAGTCGCTTGGAGAGGATGTTGAGCTGATTTCCGTTAGTGTCGATCCTGCGACTGACACTCCGCAGAGGATGAAGACATGGGGTGCACAATTCGGCGCCAAGGCTGGGTGGAACTTGCTAACCGGTGATAAGGGGTCGGTGGAGCAACTTCTCAAGGCTGTCGGTTTGTTTACCCCTGATATCCAAACTCACTCGCCGTTTCTGATCCTGGTCAATGACCGGACCGGCGATTGGACACGGATCAACGCCCTTGAGACGTCTCCAACCAAGATCGCCGAACTCCTCCGGCAGATGGCGGAGATTAACGGTAATCGCAAATCGAAACCGGATGTCGCGCTAGCCTCAACCGCGGCCGCGACAGATGATTCTAACGCGGTCTCTCCGGCGAAGCGCTATTTTGGCGACCTCCTGCTGACTAACCAGGATGGGAAACAACTGAGGCTCTACACCGACATTCTCAAGGGAAACGTCGTTATTATTAACTCATTCTATTCCACCTGCAGCGGGGTATGCAGAGTGACGATTCCGGTATTCAAACAGTTGCAGGAGAGTCTGGGCGAACGCGTGGGCAAGGACGTGCGGCTGGTTTCGATCACGGTTGATCCCGAAAATGATAACCCTGAAGTACTGAGGAAGTACGCTGCTGGCGTCGGAGCGAAGCCGGGATGGGATTTTTTAACGGGAGACAAGCAGACGGTGGATCAAATTCTTCACAAGCTCGGCTTATACGCGGAGGCAAAAGAAGACCATTCCAACGTCTTTATCGTCGGAAACGAACCCACCGGTTTATGGAAGAAAGTCCTTGGGATAGCGCCGCCCTATGAGATCCTTCGATCAGTCGAGAGTGTTCTCGACGATGGGAAATGAGCGGCGCGTTCCGGTCTTCAATCGTCCTCGAACTCGTCCTCGTCCTCGTCCTCGATTTTTGAAGACTCTCGTGGCAGACGCGCTCTTTCGTGTGCCGCCAGAGAACCAAAATCAAAAATCGAGGACGAGGACGAGTTCGAGGACGAGTACGATTTTAGTGTGGCTACGCCAAACTATGATAAGAGCGGCCTCTATCCGAATCCTGGTCCAGCTTTTCAGCGCTACATTATTTGCAGTTGCGAGTCCGGCGCAGGATGCTCAGAACCCTTCCACAGCCGTGTCTCGCGGTAAGCAAATTTATCTGTACGGAACGGGGTATAATGGTGTTGCTATCGAGGCGCTGGCAGGAGAAGGAAGTGTCAAAATACCGGCCGCGGTTCTACGATGTGTCAACTGTCACGGACCGGATGGCCGGGGAAAACCGGAGGGCGGTGTTTATCCATCTAATATTCGGTGGACGGAGCTGAGCAAGCCGTACGCAATTGCCACGGGATCCGGAAGGGAACGACCGCCGTATGACGAAAGTCTGGTTATTCGCGCGATTACGATGGGCATCGATTCGGGCGGAACACGACTGAACGTGGCGATGCCGAAATACCTGCTCACCAGGGAACAGGCTGATGATCTCGTCGCTTACCTGAAGACCCTTGAGAATGTACTGGATCCGGGAATCGCCGATCAATCAATTAAGATAGGTGTTATCCTTCCGCCGGAGGAAACGTTCGGCGGAATGCACCGCGCTCTGCGTGAGACACTGCAAGCGGCTTTTCAAAAGGTAAATGACGAGGGAGGTCTCTACGGGCGGAGGATACTTTGTGCGTTTAATACGGCTCCTCAATTTGCGCGGTCCGAATCATTCGAAAAATTTCTTCAACTAGAGCAGCCATTCGCGTTGGTTGAGAGCTTCATTGCCGGTAATGAGAGTGAAATTAACTCCTGCATTGCTCAGAATAGCGTCCCGCTCATCGGGGCAATTAGTCTGTTCCCTGGAGTTGACGCTCCCGTCAATCGATACGTTTTCTACCTATTGGCCGGCATTGAAGAGCAAAGTGAGGCGTTGTTAAGATTTGCTGCCGACGATCGAAGGATTGGAGCCGCGCATTCTGTCGTGGTCTACAGTGAGGAAGGCGGGATCCATGCGGCCATAGATGGGATTACGAAGCGGGCAAAGACTGTTGGCTGGGAGCGGCCTCGGTCGGTGAATGTGCAGGAACTTCAAGATTGGTCACTGCTTCTGCGGGACGGAAAGATTGACGCTGTCTTTTGGCTCGCCTCCAGCGAGAAATTGGGAGAGTTTTTTGCGGCCGCGATAGCGACCCAGGTGTTCCCGCTAGTTCTCGCACCAAGTGCGTTTGTCGGCCCGGAAATCTATCAGGCTCCCAATCAATTTTCAGGACGCCTCTTCCTCTCGTTTCCGATCCTGCCCACAGATCAGACGAAGGAGGGAGAGATGGAATATCTGGAGTTGGCGCGAGCGGGCAGGTTCTCTGAGGGCAACCTTGCTGAACGCCTTGTGGCGCTATCCGCAGCGAAGTTGCTTATTTATGGGCTGCAGAAAGCAGGCAGGGATGTAACGCGGGATAAGGTTATTGAGACCCTTGAAAAACTTTATCACTTCGACACCGGGCAGACGCCTCCCTTGACGTTTAGCCCGAACCGGCGCGTCGGCGCGCTTGGCGCCCACATAATTGGCGTCGACCTGAAAAAAAAACAGCTTCTCTTGCCTTCGACATGGATCGAGCTGGAATCGCCCTAACCCGCAAAAATAACGCAAAAGCCGAATCGACGAGTTCATTGCGGGTTAGAAAGCTCTTAAACAGACGCTCCGCGTCCGTTTAAGAGCCTGTCTCAAAATAAGTGAATCGAAACAAACTGTTTTTAAACTCTTCTTTCCGCTGTGCGAAGATGGAGGCTCGATTGAGGCTGGATACCCCCAGCGTCGGTAGGGATGCGCTGCCGCGCGTCCGACGTTGCATGTCTCGACGCGTCTTTTTGCTACTTCTGCCACCCGCGAAGACGATGCAACGAAGCGGCCCGCTTTTGATTTTTTGAAAACCGAGCAAATGGGATGTTTCGCCTACATGGAGGCGGCGCTTTCCAAAAAGCAGCGGCCCCGAAAGCTTTCGGGGCCGTTGCCACAGCCTGAATCGATCAAAAATCTCTAAGGATTTGGGAGCGATGCAGGCTAAGCACTCAACTCGTTCTCCAGCGCCGCGATGGAGGGCACGAAGAAATACGCTCCCCCGGTTGGGACGATAAAGTTTTGAGGTTCCTGGAGGGTGCTCCGGACGTTACCTGTCGGATAGTTCGGAACCGGCTCGTCCGCTGTTCGCGGTTGCGGTTGTCCATTTACGGTGTTCTGACCGATGATAGGATCGAAGCCAACCTTGACCACCGAACCGTCCGGATGCTTCTTTAATACTGGAGGGATTCCATCAGAGATGAAATTCGGTTTGTTTGCCCAACTGATCTGAAGAAACTCGAACTGATTAGGAATCGACGTTTGATAGCAGACAAACATGAGTCCGCGTTCCTGTGATGTCGTGTTGGCCGATTGCTCAGCTGGGCTCACTTCCGGCCCAAACGGAATACCAGCTCGAATAACACGGCGAGGATCGACCGCTGTCTCCTGTGAGAGGCCTCCCTGGTCGAAGTCCGCACGGGGATTTGTTTTGCGTATGTGTGCGGCGTACGGGCAACGGCGTTCGCCTTGATCGTCCGAGAAGTCGAAGTTGTTATTTTGGTTCGGATCAGCTCCGAGCGTGGTGTCGTCCTGGCTAGGTGTCAGGGCTAAAGGAGCCCCGCTTTTCCACCTTCCAACCAGCCGAGCGCCAAGGAGAACGGGATCTACTCCTAAAGTACCGGCCGCGCTCAGAATGAAGTTGCCGAACTCGGGGACTAACTGGTTAAGTCTGCGGAACACCATGAATGAGCCGTTATTCATCCAGCTCAATGGGGGCGGTCCCGCCTGGCCGGGATAGCCGAAGACGAAGTGGCCCGGATCGATCAGTCGCTGGCCGGGAAATGGATCGCTCAATCCCTTCACGCCCGGTTGCGAAACTCCGTCCAACCAACCGAAGTGCTCGTGTCCCTTCTCTAAGCCGGGCCGAACCTGGCCTGTTTCGTCGAAAATCACTGCTATGGATGCGCCTAGAATACTAAGCACATGGTGGGCCTCTTCATCCACGGCAGCCTGGGTTCCGCCCGTGACGAGGAATACACCATCGATATTGTTGGAAAGAAACTCGGGCTTCCAGTGGATCAGCTTTCCTGTTCCATCGAAGGCATCGCCTAAGGAAGGTGCTTGGGCTGCGGCGCCCTTGTCGAACGAAGGGTCTTTAAGGTCCGCGCTCGCCAACAGTTTTTTAAAACCCGTGTTAGTGAATCCGACGTTCAGACCAACTAGAGGCAGCGGGTCCTTCCGACCGTTCGTCTTGTGATCGCGCAACTGGAATTCACGCGCCTTGACAGTGAGCGTGCTCGTAACTCGATGCGCTATTCGTTTCCGGAGGGCAGATTTGAATTCTGCCACCTCGGCAATTCTAAAAAAGACGAATCGCTCAAAGTTTTTCTGAAGTCCTATAAGAACATCGCCTTGGATCTCGTGTAAATCGAGAGCCGGCGATTCAGGTGTTGAAACAGGAGCGGCCAGAAGCCGTTGCGGGGTAGTCTCGTTAGACATGGAAAACTCGATTCTGCTGGTTTTGGTAGTCGTTAAGTAGTGATTCGAACTTCAATTGGCGCGACCAATGCGCGGCAAATTCGCCTGGACACTAAGTCGCGAAATCGAACGAAACATTCTGGGACGGACACTAACTTTGGAAAAAAGAACACCGGGGCGCTTTGGCTTTCCAGTGGAATTGTCGAATCTCACCCGATCGGGTAAGGACTCGAGGGCTCAAGAATTCAAGAAGAACCAACGATCTGGCGCCGAGTTCCGCATCGCACCATTCTTGAATTCTGAATTCTTGGATTCTTGTACCGCGATACGGCCACCCTGGTGCTTTCGAGCGAATTGTGATGAGGTGACAAATGAGGATTGCACAAGTTGCTCCATTATATGAAAGCGTCCCTCCCCAGCTTTATGGCG
>DASZGG010000241.1:0-12842 GCA_035939025.1 Chthoniobacterales bacterium
GAGGAGTCGTCCTCGTGCTCGTCGTCGTCCTCGAGAATCCCGATCGTTTCGCAATCAGACTAACAGAACAAATTAGTTCCATCGGTCTCTTTGCGGTCACGGAATCCCAATGCACCGAGGACGAGCACGACGACGAGGACGAGGACGATTCCAACTTCGGAATTTGGGATTAACCGGCCTGCTCGGTAGCTATCTCAGCCGCCTGTACGGTAGTTTTGCGGAAATCACGCGTCGCCTGAACCAGAGCAATGGCCTGCAGGAAAGCACACAAAAAGAACGTAATACCCGCACGCCAATCTCTCGGATGAAGGTGCCCGACAAACGCAAGTATAGGGGCGCTCGTTAGGGGTCCGATTACTCCCATAATGCTGCTGATGGCAGTTAGCGAACCCATCGTAACGCCCTGCTTATGGGCATCCACGGACTTGGACACGATGCCCTGCAAAGCAGGACCGGCGGTAAAACCGAGAAGATTCGCGACAATGATCGCGTACATCATCCAACCCTCTGTCGCGGCACCGTATAAAACATAGGCCAAGAATCCGGACGACAGACCAAATAAAGCCGTGCGCAGTTCACCAAATCGTTTTAGCAGCCGTCCCAACAGCCAGCCCTGGGCTAGTGCGGAGGCCCCTCCGACGGCAAACAGCGAAATTCCATTCTCGCGCGGTCCCCATTCAAATCGAAAATTAGTATAAAGCACCCACGTTGATTGGACGATGAATTGAGCGAGCATCGTCAGGGCGTAGACACTGATCAGTCCACCGACGCCACGTAGTCTCGACAGCGTGACCAGGGAAGAAAACGGGTTTGCTTTCGCGATCGAGAACGGCGCGCGATGGTCGCGGGGATGCGACTCCGGCAATACAAAAAATCCATAGAGCCAGTTTAACAGGGACAAACTCGCAGAGACGAAATATGGGAGGCGAAGATTGTACGAACCCAATAATCCGCCGAGCATCGGACCGCAGACGAATCCGAGCCCAAAGACGGCGCCCAATATGCCGAAGCTCTTACTGCGCTGCTCCGGAGCCGTGACATCCGCGATATAGGCACTCGCCACCGAGAAGCTTGCGCCGGTCGCACCACCGATCAACCGGGAGACTAGGAGCAGCCAGAGCCAGGGAGAGATCGCCGTCAGAAAAAAATTTAAGCCGAGCCCGAAAATGGAGGCTAGTAGCACGGGTCTTCGCCCGAAGCGATCACTTAGCGCTCCAAGCAGCGGAGCTCCCAAAAATTGCGTAATCCCATAAGAGGCCAAAAGTGCGCCATACCAGTACGACTGGAGTTCGCGCCCCGTCGTAAGCGTCCCAACGAGCGAGGGCAGTACAGGGATCACCAAGCCGATCCCAAGCATATCAAGGAAAACAGTGATCAGGATAAATGGTATTCCTGGCCGGCGATCCTTCCGCATAGAAAATGAGAATACTCGAGATCCTGTGTCAGGACAGGCAAGTCAAAAGGTCAGGAGTCAGGAGTTCAGGATGCAAATATCCGTGGTTGGAGCAGATACTGGGAGACCGATTATCACCGTCCAAAACCGGAAAGCCGCCGTCTCATTCTGTAACTCCTGAACTCCTGCAACTCCTGGCTTCTGACTTCTGACTTCTGACTTCTTGATTTGCGCGTGATTCTTGCGGGCTAGTCTAGCGAGAAGGTTGTTGCTGGGTTAGGCAATGGAACGCTCCGAGACCCCAGATTAATTCGCGACAGTCAATCGGGACGATTCGCCGATCCGGAAAGCATTCTTGCAGAACTTCGAAAGCGCGTTTGTCCTTTGGCGAGCAAAAGACCGGCAGCAGGACTACTTTGTTCGCGATATAAAAATTCGCATAACTTGCGGGAAGGCGTCGGCCTTCTTTATCCACGCGCGGAGGCATCGGCAGCGTCAGAATATTAAGCGCCGTCCGATCTTCGGCCTTCATCCTTTTGAGCAAGGCGAGGTTAGCCTGCAGCGGTTCGAAGTTCGGATCCTGGGGATCTTCCTCAACTGCGGCCAATACGGTCGTGCGGTCGACGAATCGACAGATGTCGTCTATGTGCCCGTCGGTGTCGTCGCCTTCGATTCCGTCACCCAGCCATAATACGTTCGTGACGCCCAGATAGTCGCTGAGAGCCTGTTCAATTTCGGCTTTTGATTTTCCAGGGTTGCGATTGGGGTTAAGGAGACACGAAGCGGTGGTCAAAAGACTTCCCGCCCCGTTCGGGTCAATAGAGCCGCCTTCCATGACGAGCTTAGGATAAAAGACCGGCAGCCGAAAATGTTCTGCTATCCTGGTTGGCACGACCTCGTCCAGGTCAAAGGGAGGATATTTGCCGCCCCAGGCATTGTAATCCCAATCGACGACGGCGAGCCGCGGTTCCTGATCACGTTCGATAAATATTGGTCCGTGATCGCGACACCACGGTTCATTGGTCGGGATGTGGAAGAACTCGACGTGACTTAGGTCGATGCCCTTCAGGAAAAACCGGACCTGCTCTTCGTGATCATGATCGGCCACATTGATTCGCACTAATTCGGACTCCCGCAGAGCGTCAACCATCCGGGCGAAAATCGGCATCACGTCGTCGTATGCGTCCGGGAAACTGATTCCTTCGCGACGCGGCCAGGAGAGCCAGGTCGCTTCGTGCGATCCCCACTCGGCCGGCATGCGATACCCCTGGGCCGAGGGAGAGTTTTTGGTAAACGTCTTCGTCATCGAGCTTTTTCCGTTAATCAATGTAACGCTTGTTGATTTCCGCATATGCGTCGATTCGGCGATCCCGCAGGAAAGGCCAATGAGTTCGTTGCAGATCCAGAAGTGTGAGATCGATTTCGACCACCAAAACTTCTTCCTCGTCGACGCGTGCCTTTGCGACGATCTCTCCCGACGGATCCGCGACGAAACTTTGTCCCCAGAACTCGATGCCATCTCCTCCGGCCCACGCTTCGAGCCCCGTCCGGTTCGGCACCGCGACATAACAGCCGTTGGCGATCGCATGGCCGCGCTGGATTGTTTCCCAGGATGAATGCTGCCGTTTTCCGTGCTCTTGCTTTTCGCTGGGAAGCCAGCCGATAGCGGTCGGATAGAATAGAATTTCGGCGCCGCTCAAAGCGGTTAGCCGAGCGCCTTCGGGGTACCATTGATCCCAACAGATTAATACGCCGATAGTCGCATACTTGGTTTTCCAGGATTTGAAGCCGAGGTCACCCGGAGCGAAATAGAATTTTTCGTAAAAAAGCGGGTCGTCCGGAATGTGCATTTTCCGATATTTTCCGAGATAGGTCCCGTCTGCGTCGATGATCGCGGCGGTGTTATGGTAGAGGCCCGCTGCGCGTTTCTCGAACAGGGGCGCGATGATTACCACTTCGAGCTCTTTGGCGACCTCGCCCAAACGAGCGGTCGTTGGCCCGGGAATCTCCTCTCCGAACCGAAAATACCGGTGGTCTTCGACCTGGCAAAAATAGACGGTGGCAAAAATCTCCTGGAGGCAAACGATCTGGGCTCCGTGTGCCGCAGCGTCGCGGATCATTGATTCTGCCTTGTCCACATTTTCTGCGGGATTCATAGAACAGCGCATCTGGACTAAGCCGAGTTTAAGCATGGAACTTACTAGCCTGCATCGCTCACAAATCCTAAGAGATTTGTACGCGATGCAGGCTTTTTCCCTTGGATTCGCCGCAGTTGCGATCGAGGGTCAAGTCAAATGTTGACCGATATCCGAATTGTTATTCACACCACGAAAGGGGACATCGACGCTACGCTGTTCCCGTCCAAGGCTCCCGTGACAGCTGCGAATTTCCTGAACCTGGCATCCCGCAAATTCTATGATGGGCTGACGTTTCACCGGGTCGTGCCGCGCTTCGTGATACAGGGTGGAGATCCACTAGGGACCGGAACCGGCGGACCAGGTTACCGATTTGAAAACGAGATTAATGCCTCGTTGTCGCATGAAAATGTGGGCGTGCTGGCAATGGCAAACGCCGGTCCAGACACCAATGGAAGCCAATTTTACGTCACGATCGATTCGCTTGGGCCGGAACATGTAAAAATGCTCGATGGCAACTACTCGATTTTCGGGCAGGTGACCAAGGGATTCGACGTTACCAAAAAAATTGGGCAAAAAGATAAGATCCAATCAATCGATGTTGTCGACTCGACGGCGGCATTGTTCGCGGCGCAAGAGGCACGTCTCAAGGAGTGGAACAAAATCCTGGACAAGAAGTTTGGGAACCGGCTCGCGTCGACGCCGACTGGCTAGTATTTTCCGGGTGCAATGTAAGCGAAAGCTCCAGCTTTTGCCTGGAACCCGGAAAACGAGGAGCAAAAGCTGGAGCTTTCGCTTACATTGCGCCACTCCTCGCGATAGAAAATGAGTCTGCGGACCGCTGATTACGATTATCCGCTTCCTGATGAGCTAATCGCCCACTACCCTGCGGTGCGGCGGGATGGATCGAGAATGATGCTTCTGGATCGTGAGAAGCAGCAGATAACGCATCTCCGTTTTGGTGACTTCGTCGACTTAGTCCAACCAACAGAGTTGGTCGTTCTCAACGACACGAAAGTCATCCCGGCTCGTATCCGATTCCCTGATCGTAACGCGGAGATATTGTTGTTGGAGGAAGTCGGTCCGTCGACTTGGCGATGTCTTGTCCGGCCAGGTAAATCGTTTTCCGTGGGGCGGACGTTTCCGATTGAAGGCCAGGTCGGGACGGTCATTCAGATCGTCGATGAAGGTGATCGTTTGATCAGGTTCGATCGCCCAATCGATCTCGACAAAGTCGGTGAAATGCCCCTACCGCCCTATATCACACGGGCGCCGGAGGATATCGACCGTGAGCGTTATCAAACCGTTTACGCTGCGCGCACGGGGGCCATCGCTGCACCAACCGCCGGGTTGCATTTCACGCCCGACATACTGGCACGATTGCCGCACGAATTCCTCACTCTGCACGTGAGCGTCGGTACGTTTAAACCGGTGAAGGCGGCAGTTATTACCGAGCACCGACTGCACCGCGAAGAATTTGAACTAACAGAGGCCGCCGCCGACAAGATCCAATCGGCCGGCAGGGTTCTAGCAGTGGGTACCACAACAGTAAGAACCCTGGAAACCCTGATGCAGCGATTTGGCAGAATACGGCCAGGAAAGGGCGTAACCGATATCTTTATTTATCCGCCATTCCTATTTCGACGGACGAATTCATTGCTGACCAACTTCCATCTTCCAAAATCGACACTCTTGATGTTGGTTGCAGCATTTGCCGGCCGTGAGTTTATCCTGGAAGCATACCTGGAAGCGGTAAAGGAGCGGTACCGGTTTTTTAGCTACGGGGACTGCATGATCATTCGCTGAGCGAATTTAAAGTTTTGAGTTTTGTGTTTTAAGTTTTGAGTTTTGAGTGAAGCGTCTTAACCGGGCCAGGAGCTAGAACGAACGAATCAGTACGCAAAACTCAAAACTCAAAACTCAAAACCCAAAACCCAAAACTTGAAACTACCCTTCCCGTTTCGTGCGAAAGAACCGCTGCAAAATTTCGCGACACTCAGTTTCTCTCACGCCGCGCGTGATTTCACACTGGTGATTCAACGAGGACATTTGGAGGAGATTGACCAAGCCGCCAGCCCCGCCGGTCTTCGGATCAGGGCATCCATAAATCACGCGCCGGAGTCTGGCGTGGACGATTGCTCCGGCGCACATCGGGCAGGGTTCTTTGGTTACATAGATATCGCAGTCGTACAACCGCCAGTCGCCCACAGCGCTTTCGGCTTGCGTGATTGCCAGCATTTCGGCGTGCGCAGTGGCGTCCTTTAAGGTTTCAACCTGGTTCCAGGCGCGGGCGATGACATCTGCATTCCGAACGATTACTGCACCGATCGGCACCTCATCCTGCGATTCGGCTCTACGCGCTTGCCGCAAAGCTTCGCCCATGAAGTAGGTATCGCTCGAAAAATCCAGCAAATCGTCCATGCTAAGGTCTAAAGAGAAGGAAGAATCGATGAACAGCAAACCGATAGTCGTTGCTCCCTCAGTACTGGCGTGTGATTTCAACTATCTCGGAGCGGAATGCGCACGCATGGAAAAAGCAGGTGCCGATTGGCTGCACCTCGATGTGATGGACGGACATTTTGTGGACAATATCTCGTTTGGGCCGCCCATTGTCCAATCGGTCGCAAAGGTTGCCACCGTCCCCCTGGATACGCACCTTATGGTGGAACGTCCGGACCATTTCTTTCCTCGGTTCATTCCGTACTCAAGCAATATTACGATCCACGTCGAACCTGATTACGATGTTGGTAACACCCTCAAGAGTATTCGAGCGGCGGGCGCGACATGCGGCCTCGCGATCAGTCCGCCAACATTGTTCGAAAAAGTGGAGCAATTCCTTGACCAAATCGATCTGTTGTTGGTGATGACGGTTAATCCTGGCTTTGGTGGACAAGAATTCATGGAGGAAACGATGTTTAAGGTGAAGCGAGCGGCAGCCCTTCGAGCCCGCCTCGAACTCGATTTTCATATCGCCGTCGATGGCGGAATCCACGCAGACACTGCGGCGATCGCGCGTGCAGCCGGTGCCAATGTGTTGGTCGCCGGCACAGGGGTTTTTAGGGCGCCGGACGCAAACCTGGCAATCAAAGAGTTACGTGGTCTATGAAGTCGATCCCTGTAACATGAAACGCGCCGGGATACCGATCTTAGGAGTGTGGGTTGCCGTGGTCATGATCGTAGTCTTCGGCGATCGCATGGTACAGGCACAGATCGGGACCGGCTTCGCAAACGAAGCAGCGCGGCAAGTTATCGTAACAGAACGGGCGCTCCGGCACATCGAGGAAAGGCATTGGCCGAATAGTCCGGCCAAGGGTGCGGGAAAGTTCCTTCAAGGGATTACGGAGGACTCGCTCAGAGAGCTCGTCGGCGAAGCCGTTGCCAACGGGCAGGCGCGATCGAACACGAACGGGCGACCCGGTCAAATCTACGAGTACGATTTCGGTCGGCAAATCGGTATCACGATCGATGGCGGACCGGCCAGCAAGCTCCGGGTCGTTGTAAGCCCGCGTAATCAACTCATCACCGCATTTCCGTTTTAGGCCATCTGCCGTTAACACGTCGGACACAAACTATGCATCTCGATTACCGGCTTTCCGAAGATTGGGACGAGGATGCTATGGATTTGTCAACTGTGGCAGAGGCAGATCTCCGCTACTATGTTGCGCCTGGGGACATCATTCTCCGAGGAGACCGGACAGACCTGAGCGCAATTTGGGGCTGGATTCCACTGATCGATTTTGCGTTGGCTTTGCGAGAGATCGCGGAGGCTTTGGCCATAGCGGAGGGAAGCGAAACTTTTGAGTTTACCGAGTCAGAGGCGACGCTAGAGTTTGAACGCCGAGGCCAAGAGGTGGCAATTTCCGGGAGCTATGCGGCGGGAGAAGTCATCGTACCGTTGCCTGTGTTTAGGGAACAGGTAAGAGAGTTGGCCCGGCGGTTGGACGCAGAGCTGCTGGCGAAGCATCCGGAGCTGGGAAGGAACCCGGTTTATCAAGCGCTCAATCTTTCCGGCGGTTGAAGACCGCTGAAGCTTGGCCCTATTCCGCGTTCGCCCCTGCGAGGTGTTCAGGATTTAACGCTTGAATGTCCTTAGGGACAAAGAGTCCATCCTTCCGCAACAGCTTGCGATCGAAATAGATTTCGCCGCCGCCGTATTCCGGCCGCTGAATACAGACTAGATCCCAGTGAACTTGACTCCGGTTGCCGTTATCCGCCCGTTCATAGGCTTGGCCCGGAGTGAAATGAAACGAGCCCGCAATCTTCTCGTCGAAAAGAATGTCACGCATCGGTTCCTGGATGTATGGATTGAAGCCAAGCGCGAATTCGCCGATGTAGCGGGCACCCTCGTCTGAATTGAGAATGGCGTTTAGCCGCCCGGTGTTATTCGCGGAGGCTTCTACGACTTTGCCCTTTCTGAATGCCAGACGCACGGAGTCGAAAGCGGTCCCTTGGTAAATCGTCGGGGCATTGAATTGAATGTGACCCTCGACAGAATCTCGAACAGGACAAGAAAATACCTCGCCGTCCGGAATGTTGTGCTGGCCGCCGCACGCAATGGAGGGAATGCCTTTAATGCTGAACGTCAGGTCGGTACCCGGTCCTTTGATCTCCACCTGATCGGTGCTTTCCATCAATGCCTTCAGAGCTTTCATCCCGGACTTCATCCTGGAGTAATCGAGCGTGCAGACCTTAAAATAATAGTCTTCAAACGCCTCGGTGCTCATCCCGGCCATTTGCGCCATCGCCGCAGTAGGCCAACGCAGGACTACCCATTTTGTTTGGTTCACCCGTCGCTCGAGCAACGGTTGGAGCAATTTCATTGCAACCTGCATGCGATCGGGCTCGACGTCGGAGAATTCCGTGGCGTTATGGCTGCCCCGAAGTGCCACATAAGCGTCCATAGCCGTCATCCTTGCTAACTCAAAGTCGCAAAGTGTCCGATACTGATCCTCTTCTGCGCCTCGAAGCAATTCGCGCAAGATCGTGTTGGACTGCAGATTTACGAACGGAAAAGCCCCTCTGGAGCGTCCGCTCCGGATCAGAGCGATAACAATTTCCGGGGGTACATCATAGGCATCGATGAGGAACCGTTCTCCTTTTTGGAGATTGGTTGAGAAGCCGATCAATACCTCTGCAAGTGCGTCAAGACGGGGATCTAACATGGGAAATGATTAGACTTAGTGTGATAACCTGCTACTGCAACTCAAAAAAATGGATGTGGCGGTGACTAAGATTCTGGATCAAATCAAGGCCTCCGATTTGCGGGACAAGTACGCAGGCAAAACAGTTGTTTTCACGAATGGTTGTTTCGACATCCTGCACGTCGGCCATGTGCGATATCTGGCGGCCGCCAAACGGCTTGGAGACATACTGGTTGTGGGTTTAAATAGTGATGCGTCAGTTCGCGAACTCAAGGGGATCGGTCGCCCGCTAAACTCGCAAGAAGATCGTGCGGAAGTGATGGCTGCTCTCGAGGCAGTCGATCACGTGATCATCTTCGCTGAAAAACGAGTCAGTCATCTTTTGCGGCAAGTGCGCCCGCAGATCTATGCGAAGGGTGGAGATTACACCGTGGATAGTTTGGACTCAGAAGAGGTCGTTGCCCTGAAGGAAATCAAGGCGAGGATCGAAATTTTGCCTTTAGTACCTGGCAAATCGACCTCGAAGCTCGTACAAGCAATTCAGCAACTATGAGACGCCCGCTTCGCTTGGGAGTGCTCGGATCCGGAAAAGGATCAAATTTCCGGGCGCTCATGGAACAGATCAACGATGGTCGATTGGATGCTGAGGTGCGCATCGTAATTTCCGACGTCGAGGATGCCGGCATTTTAAGTCTGGCGCGCGATTTTCAGATTCCCGGGCTTTATGTTCGACCGGGCCGATTTCGAGCAAAGCTCGAGCCGGAAGTAGAGAAGGACGTCGTTCGATTGTTGCGCGAAGCGAGCGTCGAACTGGTTATTCTCGCCGGTTTTATGCGGATAGCAAAGCAGTCGTTGCTAGAGGCCTTTCCGCGAAAGATCATTAATATTCACCCTTCGCTTTTGCCGAAGTTTCCTGGATTAGAGGCGTGGAAACAGGCGTTGGCGGCTGGGGAAAAACTGACCGGGTGCACGGTGCACTATGTCGAAGCCGGGATAGACACAGGCGAGATATTGGGCCAAAGAACCGTGCCGATACTGCCCGATGATACGCCGGACCGACTGCACGTTCGGATTCAGATGGCGGAACACGCGTTATTGCCGGCCGTTGTAGCAGATATTGCGGCCAGACTTCGTGGACCGGAAGTTGCCTAAGCGAAGGCGCCAGCCTTTGCCCTGCGTAATATGCCGTGGCCGCCAGAGGCTGGAGCCTTCGCTTAGGCAACTTCCGGTCCACGAAATCTGGTCTGTTTCCTTGCGTTTTCGGCGCTGGTGTTTCAATCTTGGGCAGTTATGAAGAAAATCGAGGCTATCGTTAAACCCTTTAAGATGGAGGACGTTAAGGAGGCCTTGACGGAGATTGGGATTGAGGGGATGACCGTTAGCGAAGTGAAAGGTTTCGGACGTCAAAAAGGTCATACGGAAATCTACCGCGGTAGCGAATACACTGTCGATTTTCTTCCAAAGGTGAAATTTGAAATCGTGGTGCCGGACGACCGGGTTCGGAAGGCCGTCGAAGTTATTGTCGAGGCGGCTCGAACTGGAAAGATCGGTGACGGAAAAGTTTTTGTAGTGGCGATTGAAGAAGTAGTTCGAATTCGGACCGAAGAACGGGGTGAGGCCGCGATCTGAGCCGGCTTCAGCGTTGATCCGGAATGAATGAATTGAAACAAACTGTTCGAAACTTTCTTTCCAAAAAAGCAGCCGAATTTTCCGGCGCAGCCGGACAACTCTGCTGCCACAGCCTGCATCCCTCGCTCATCTCTAAGGATTTTTGAGCGATGCAGGCTGACAATGTTCTTCCTGATCTCCAAGCATCGATTTTGTGTGAAGATGTTCGGCAGGAGTTGAACGGTCTTCAGACGCTCGTAGGAGTGATCAACATACTGCCGACTCCTGCACTTCCGGTCGGCCTACTGAAGCTTTGCCTGTGGACGCGATGGTGTGGCGGCTTTGGCAAATTTCGCCAAACCTCTCGGATTCTCGGAGTAGAGGAAGTGCAAATCATAGCGGAATCGCACATCGACTTTGAGCTCAAAGAGTTGGAGGGGAGTGTGACTAATGTGCACATGTTTGCGGGCGTTCAATTCCAACAATTCGGCATACACCATGTTGAGATACTTTTGGATGGCGAGTTGATTATTCGTTACCCTCTTAACGTGGTCCGGGTGTGAGTCGCGCCCAACGTGCAATACGCATTTTCTAATTCCCCATTTTAGATAAAAGACTCTAACAACGAACTATTCGTAAGCCCCCATGAGCACCAACATCGAATCGCACCTGATCGAGAATCGGGTCTTTAAACCGGCTAAATCGTTCTCAAAAAACGCGTACATCTCGAGTTTCGAGCAATACCAGGAATTATATCGTAAATCGATAAAGAACCCGGAGAAATTCTTTGCGCAACAGGCCGTTGAGCTTCTGGTGTGGCAAAAGAAGTGGAAAGTGGTTCTCGAGTGGAAAGAGCCGTTCGCAAAGTGGTTCGTCGGCGGCAAACTAAATGTTTCCGAGAACTGCCTCGACCGGCACCTGACCGGCGCGAGGCGGAACAAAGCGGCGCTGATCTGGGAAGGCGAGCCAGGCGACAAAGTGACGCTCACTTACCAGCAACTCCACCGTGAGGTTTGCAAGTTCACAAATGTTCTTAAGAGGAATCACATAAAAAAGGGTGACCGGATTATCATCTACATGCCGATGTGTCCGGAGGCGGCTATCGCGATGCTGGCCTGTGCAAGACTCGGAGCGATTCATTCGGTGGTTTTCGGCGGGTTTAGTTCTGAATCGATTAAAGACCGAATCAAAGACAGCCAGGCCAGGATGGTGATCACTGCGGACGGGGGATACCGGCGCGGAGCAATTGTACCCCTGAAGAAAAACGTCGACGATGCATTAACAGACAATGAGCAGATCGAGCGGGTAATCGTCTTTCGTCGAGCTCATAACGAGATTCACATTAAGGAAGGCCGTGACGTGTGGTGGCACCGGGAAATGGAATACGTCGACGCGAATTGCCCACCAGGTCCGATGGATTCTGAGGACCCGCTGTACATCCTGTACACCAGCGGTTCGACTGGTAAACCGAAGGGGATACTGCACACCAGCGCCGGATATTTGTTAGGAGCGGCCCTGACCACGAAATACGTTTTCGATCTGAAAGAGGAGGATGTCTATTGGTGCACAGCGGATATCGGCTGGGTTACGGGCCACAGCTATACGGTGTATGGCCCCCTCTGTATCGGCGCAACAGTTTTGATGTATGAAGGCGCTCCGAACTGGCCGGACCCGGATCGTTTCTGGAGGCTGATCGAGGAGTATGGGGTCAACGTCTTTTACACGGCGCCCACGGCGATTCGAGCTTTCATCCGCTGGGGCGACGAGTACCCAAATCGGCACGATCTGTCTTCACTTCGGTTGCTCGGCACGGTGGGAGAGCCGATCAACCCTGAGGCATGGATGTGGTATCACCTGGTGATAGGGGGCGGTCGCTGCCCGGTGGTTGATACGTGGTGGCAGACGGAGACCGGAGCTATCATGATCACTCCGTTACCGGGAGCTACGCCTCTGAAGCCAGGTACGGCAACCTTGCCATTTTTCGGGATTGACGCCGCCGTCGTCGACGACCAGGGGAACGAGGTCCCGCCGAACGTTGGGGGTAAACTGGTCATCCGCAAGCCATGGCCCTCGATGTTGCGAACGATCTGGGGTGATAAGCAGCGTTACAAGAAACAGTACTGGAGCGAGGTTAAAGGATGCTACTTCACTGGAGATGGCGCGCGCAGAGACAAGGATGGTTACTTTTGGATTGTCGGCCGCATTGACGACGTTCTGAACGTCGCCGGGCACCGGCTAGGCACTTCGGAAATCGAGAGTGCTTTGGTCAGCCATCCTTCTGTGGCCGAGGCCGCCGTCGTCGGACGCCCGGACGAGATGAAGGGTCAGGCCGTCGTTGCTTTTGTGACGTTAAAAGAGACGGAGCGTCCCACGCCGGAACTTCGTGAGAAATTGCGCCTACACGTCGGTCTCGCGATCGGATCGATCGCTAAACCAGACGATATTCGTTTCGCCGAGGCCTTGCCAAAGACTCGAAGCGGAAAAATCATGCGCCGATTGCTCAAGGAAATTGCAGGCGGAGGTCAGGTCACAGGAGACACCACAACACTTGAAGATTTCAGTGTA
>DASZGG010000242.1:0-6818 GCA_035939025.1 Chthoniobacterales bacterium
GGACGCGCTCCCGCGCAATCCGCGGCAAGACGTCCGATGGTTAAGCTCTGGTGCAGCGCCTCTGATCGTATACACGTTCCGGCGCGTCCGGCGCCGCACGTCCACAGAAGCGTTCCAGACGTGCGACGCCGGACGCGCCGGAGTGCATCTACCATCTGAGGCGGGTACACCGGACGTGACCATCGGACGTGCTGCCGCGGATCGCGCGGGAGCGCGTCCCTACCTGCGCCGGCGACCGAGCGGCTCGATCCTATTATTTCTCGGGTTGCACACTCAGAAGCAGGAGTTCTGCGGTCAAAAATACCGTCATACATTGGGGCAGCAGGCAATAGATCAATTGGTTGGTTAAATAGCGCGTGATCTCCATTGAATGAATGATCGCAATGCCCAAACTGTTGGCAAAGCTATAGCTAAAGAACAGCATTACAGTCAGCGCAAAGCCGCCGTAGTTATACCTGAGAGAGGGATTCTTCAGGACAACGACCAGGATAATGGACATAAGAATGATCGAGATGCTAAATGTCCGCGACAGAGCGCCGTTCAACCATGAAAGAGCTCCTGGTTGCGCCAGCCTGGGTTCTGCGTTCGCCAGCTGTCTCGACTTCAAAATGAGGTCTTCCAGCGGCGCGTAGTGAATACCGGACAAGTTTTCTTTCGAATCATAAACGAGGCAATTGTTCAGATAGTTTCGGCCTATCACTAGCTCCACCTCGCGCTTATACGGAGACGCTTTTCCGATATTGTTGTATAAGATCGACAGTTGCTTGAAGATCTTTGTTAGCATTCGGCCTGGTTGGTGCGTCCATGCCCTGAAAAAATAGTAATAATAGAAATGGATTTTATTTTCCATCGTGTGCTCCGTTCCAAGAAGTGCTTGGAACTTCTGATCAAAAGAGTCTCGATACATCAGGTAATCCGGATCAAAGCCAAGCGATCTATAGTGTCCGGTCCTTTTAGAGAGCTCGATTTCGTCCTTGAGAAGCGTTCTTGTTTGCTCCAGGAGCTGTTTTTGGTAGGGCGTTTTTGCGTCATCGGCGAGGTCGATCGATATCTGATCGAGAACTATATCTGCATGGATGACGAACAGGGTAGTTGGCAGAAAGGTTCTACTCAAATCGTCACGATTTTTCAGACTCTTTTCGGGGAGGAATAGGAAAAGTATGGCACCGAGCATCGGGAGAGCGATCAAAGCGATTTTCCTGTAGAACGGCTCGTTCTTGTCGAAGAGCGAGACCCAGATCGGGAGTGTAGAGAACCCAACTCCCAGAAAGAAGCTGGGCTTCAGGAAAAAGAGTAAACATGCGTTGAAGAGATTAACCGAGCCATAAAGAAACGAGGTGCGACAATTGACCTCTAAATATCGATATCTTATGAACTGAATATTAAAGAGCATATTCAGAACGGCAAAGAATGGGAAGATGGCTTCCGGGCGAACCAGATGTTCGAAGCGGATCACACTTGTATTGAACAGAAATGAAGCTGCAACAACTACCCCTGACAGTCGGTAGATACCCAATGAGATCGTCGGGTTTTTCATCAGGGTTCTTGCGCAGTTCCAGCAAGCCAAGAGAACCGCTCCCGCAGCCAGTCCCAGAAGATGTTGAACAATCGTGATAGCGCGGAAGTCTTGGAAGACCCGCAAAACCAGGTAGACGAAGCCGGGGTAGACGAAGCTTCTGCCTTCGACGTGTTGAAACTGGCCATCAGCAAGCTGCAATAGGGCCGGTTCGAGATAGCCGGCAACATCACTGTCAATAAAAGGCTGCAGCGGGAGTTTGCATCGAAAAAGGAAAGCCCCACTAAACAATAAGAGTGCTAACGCAGCATAACTGAGCCGCGAAGCGAGAACTCTGCCCAAAAGTTTCTTTAAACGCTCCCAATGGGTCATTTTAGGCCAAACTCCGAAGTTTGGATCTTCGTCCTCGTGCTCGTCGTCCTCGTCCTCGGTCAGTCGGCGTTTTCTGCGGCGAAGAGAGCCCGATTGTCCCGCAATTATTTTGTCCAGTTAGTCTGATTGTGAAACATCCGGATTCCGAGGACGAGGACGACGACGTCACCATTATATGCGAGACGGCACACTAGGGCTGAACAGGGGACGACTCTGAAGTGGGCCTTGAGGTTGCAGAGGGCGCCGGCAAAATCGGCGTCGGAGAATTTGCTGGATTGGAAGTCATCTTGGCTTTTGCCTGGTCGATTTTCGACGCGACCGACTGATTTTGCGGATCCAGGTTCATGGCCTTTTGCCAATAACTCAGAGCCTGCGGAGTGTTACCGAGTGACCGGTACGTATCTCCGATGTGCTCGAAAACGACCGGGTCGGGGGGATTGAACAAATCAGCAGCATGTAAGAGTTCGGTCAAGGCCCTGGCAAGATCGCCCTTTTTGAAGTAAAACCACCCGAGACTATCTAGAAAGGCGCCGTTATCCGGCTCGATTTCCAGCGCCTTCTTAATCATGGAACCTGCTTCGTCCAGGTTCAAATTTCGATCAACCCACATGTAGCCAAGGTAATTATAGGCCTGCGCCGCCTTCGACGGATCCAGTTCGATCGACTTTTTTAGCAGCATTGCAGCCTTGTCAACTAACCCAGCCTGTTCTGCAGTTGCCCCGTAATTGAAATAGAAGTTCCCGTCGATCAATTCCTCGTCGCTCGAACGGGCCTCCTGGAGTGCCGCTTCGAATATTGGCAGAGCGTCGGAATATCGCTTCGCGGTTGAAAGCGCAATCGCGAGGCTGTAGGTGATTTGCGGAATTTGGAACCGGCGTCTGGCCTCTTCCAGGGTGCCGATCGCTTGATCGTATCGTCTTAGCTCAAGCTGAACCTCGGCAGTGTGCAGGTAGTTTTCGGGCTGGTTGGGCGCCAGCAACAGCGCTTGCTCGAAATTGGCCAACGCTCGCTCCTTGTTTCCTGCTTCTTCGTACAAACGCGCGAGAAATTCGTAGATTTCAAACTT
This sequence comes from Chthoniobacterales bacterium, assembly GCA_035939025.1. Lineage (GTDB taxonomy): Bacteria > Verrucomicrobiota > Verrucomicrobiia > Chthoniobacterales > JAFAMB01 > JAFAMB01. Next base: position 2,955 of record DASZGG010000242.1, read on the forward strand.
AAGCGGATTCGCCTTGAGCATCTCCTCCAGATTCTGGATGGCCTGATCTCGCTGGCCGGTTTTCAGAAAGCTTTGCGCCAGTTTATAGCGCACGTCCGCGTTGTCTTTGTTCAACTCGAGAGTTTGAAGGTAGAATGGGATAGCGCTGGCTACCTGATCGATCAGCACATAATCATCTGCGATCTTCGCGTAAATATTTCCGTCGTTGCCGGCGAAACTTGCGGCCTTTTTCAACAGTGGATCTACTTCGGCCACTTTCGACGGAGGAAAATTTCCCCGACCACTATCGTACAGCTGGAGTGAAAGATCGACCAGACTGAGCCAAAAGTTCGGATCTTTACTGTCCAGTTTTTGCGCTTTAATCAGAACCGCCTCAGCGTCATTCTTTTGCTTCAATGCCAGATAGACCTCGAAAAGCGTTTGGTAGCCGATGAGGTTTTTCGGATCGACGCGAACCGCCTGCTCCGCGTATTTGACAGCCAGTTCCGGCTTCTTCAGTACTTTGAAGTATAAGTACGCGAGGTTCAGATAAGCCGCGGGCTCGTTCGGACGAGCTTTTGAAAGATCCTTGAGCACATCAATTCCGCTCGCGACATCTCCGCGCTTCGCATAATCGTGGGCGACGCGCACGGCGAGTTGCGGGTTGCCGCCCGGATCGAGTTGCAACGACCGCGTGTATGCCGCCAGGGCCTCCTCGTAATCACCCTCTTCCTCCAGGAGAAGCCCTTCCATGTAAGACGCCTGAGCGTCTGCCTTTTTCTCGAGGCTCTTCGCTAGCTGCTGCTCCGGTGTAGCCGGTCGGATATCCGAGTAGAATGTGTCTTCCAGACTTCTATACCTGGGCGTAGGATTCGCCGTCGTCGCCATAGCAATCAGGGTCACCGGCTCGGCTTCTCCCGGCAAATTGAACGTCCCCAATGCCATGCCCGCGCTTGCCCCGATGCACAGCAGCAGGCGTGCCGACCTCCAGATACTCATGGAGCTAATCTAGGACCTAGGATTTGTATCGCAAACGCTTCTTGTGGCGGTTTTCCTTCATACGTTTGCGGCGCTTATGCTTGGCGATCTTCGCTTTTCTTCTCTTTTTAAGTGAACCCATATTTTAATCGATAAATGCTGGTAAGAACTGCCTCCGGACCAGCCGCCAGTGTGAATTGATACCTAATAAACAACTTTATTCAACGGATACTCGATGATCCCTTCCGCTCCCAAATCTTTAAGTTCCGGAATGATCTCCCGAACGACCCTCTCGTCGATCACGGTCTCGACGGCGACCCAGCCCGCCTGGGCGAGCGGTGAAACCGTAGGATTTCGCAGCGCCGGCAACCGTTGTAATAAATTCTGTAGTTTGTGGTTTTCGAGGTTCATTTTTAGACCAACCTTGTTGCGCGCATTGAGCGCGCCCTGAAGCAGCAAGACCAGGCGTTCGAGTTTGCCCTTCTTCCAGGTATTTTTCATGGATTCGTGGTTGCCAATGACTTGCGGGTACGATTCGGTAATGACCTCTATGATTCGTAAATTGTTGGCGACCAAGGAGGTGCCTGTCTCCGTGATCTCCACGATGGCGTCAACCAGCTCGGGAACTTTCACCTCAGTTGAGCCCCAACTGAATTCCACATAGGCTTTAACTCCTCGAGATTCCAAAAAACGGGTCGTCAAACCGACCGCCTCGGTCGCGATGCGCTTTCCCTGCACGTCTTTTACCGATTGGATCGGCGAATTTTGCGGTACGACCAGGACCCACCGCGTCGGGCTCGAGGTGGCTTTGCTATACTCGAGTTTGCCGATCAATTCGACGTCGGAGTTGTTTTCTTCAATCCAATCCTTGCCGGTAATCCCACAATCCAGATAACCATGCTCCACGTATCGGCTGATTTCCTGGGCTCGAAGCAGCCGTACTTCCAGTTCCGGATCGTCGACAGCCGGTTTATACGATCTTTTTGAGCCGGTTATCTGGTAGCCGGCTTTCGCGAAGAGATCAAGAGTCGACTCTTGGAGACTTCCCGACGGTAACCCTATGCGGAGACACGACTGGTTCATGGCATTTTAAAAAAGGGGCGATTACTTACGCCCATTGCAGATTTCTGACTAGCGAAAACTTCGCTGGATTTCTCTCTTTTTTGAGGTCAGTTCGTTCAGATGTCGTTTGCGCACCCTGTAACAGATTGTTCATCAAGGAAATATCCCAATGGCACTAAATACTGAAATTCTCACTCGGGCTGCAACGGAAGCACGCGGCCTGGCAATGGACGCTGTCCAGGCAGCCGCTTCCGGCCACCTAGGTTTGCCCCTCGGTGCGGCTGAGGTCGGAGCGGTTTTATTCGGACATGCGCTCCGCTATCTTCCGGAAGATCCGGCGTGGATCAATCGCGACCGCTTCGTCCTGTCAGCCGGTCACGGTAGCATGTTCCTATACGGTTGGCTACATCTCGCCGGATATGATCTCTCGATCGAGGACATCAAGAACTTCCGCCAGCTACACAGCAAGACTCCGGGACACCCAGAGTTCGGCGAGACTCCCGGAGTTGAAGCGACGACTGGCCCCTTGGGACAGGGCGTCGGAAATGCGGTTGGAATGGCGGTTGCGGCGAAGATGGCCGCGGCCCGATTTAATACGAAAGAACACACGATTTTTGACCACAAAATTGTCTGCCTGGCGGGAGACGGCTGTTTGCAAGAAGGTGTTTCCGCCGAGGCAGCAGCATTTGCCGGGCATCAGAAACTGGACAATCTCATTCTTATTTACGACTCCAATGACGTCACTCTCGATGCCATGGCAAAGATGACGCAGAGTGAAGATACCGCAGAACGCTTTCGAGCCTACGAATTCGACGTGCAGATTGTCAACGGCAACGACATGGAAGCGTTTCTAGCGGTGTTCGAGAAGGCCAAAAATGCGGTGACAGGCAAGCCGCAGTTTATCGTTTCAAGGACCTTGATCGGCGAGGGCATACCCGAGGTCGCAGGTACAAACAAGGCTCATGGAGAAGCCGGCGTTAAGTATGTTGATGCCGCACGCAAAGCCCTGGGTTTACCGGATGAGAAGTTTTACGTATCCAAAGAAGTTTACCAATTTTTTGCCACCCATAGGCAGGTGCTAAAGAAGCAATACCTTGACTGGCAGGAAAAGTTCAGCGCTTGGAAGAGTGCGAACCCGGATCTAGCGAACTTATTGGACCGTGGGATCCATCACGAGCTGCCGCAAGACTTGTTAGCTCGTATTCCAGAGTTCCCGCGAGACAGCAAGATTGCGACACGGAAGGCGGGAAGCGACGTGTTACAAGCGGTTGCCGAGGCTGTGCCACTCTTGATGGGCGGCAGCGCCGATCTTTACGGGTCGACGCTCAATTACATCAAGGCCGACAAGGATTTCAATCCCGAGAACCGTGCGGGCCGGAACATCCGATTCGGCATTCGTGAACACGGCATGTGCGCCATTCTGAACGGCATTGCGTATCACGGCATTTTCCGGCCATCCGGTGCGACTTTCCTGGTGTTTGCCGACTATTGCCGGCCCTCAATTCGCCTCGCAGCACTCGCGAAACTCCCGGTCATCTACGTCTTTACACACGATTCTGTCGGAGTCGGCGAGGACGGCCCAACCCATGAACCGGTGGAAACAGTAAGCGGACTTCGCGTCATCCCCAATCTTGACGTGATTCGTCCAGGTGACCCGGAAGAAACGGCAGGAGCGTTCGCTGCAGCTATTTCGCGGACAGATGGCCCGACGTTGATAGCGTTGACCCGCCAAAGCATTCCGATCCAGAACGAAGTGCCGGTGGATTTGCGGCGTCAGGGGGTGCTTAAGGGAGCATATGTTGCGCACAAAGAAGCTGCTAAGCTTGATACGATTATTCTGGCGAC
>DASZGG010000243.1:0-5732 GCA_035939025.1 Chthoniobacterales bacterium
TGGACCTGCCTGAGTTGTGCCGAATAATGGGCCCAGGCATTGTTTGTCGCCCAGGCTTGGTTAGCAGGCGTGTGTGCCAGGCGAGACCCTGACGTAGTTGCAATTCCACCGGGGTTCCCGGCCAAAAAATAACGGCCTCCTCTACCGCCTGCGAAAGCGCTATCGGCGCCAGAAGTCAAAAGGCCAATCGAGACCAGACCCGCAAGTAAAACATTGTTTAATTTCATGAGCAAACTATGGTCTCAGGCACCCGTAAGGGGTAATCGGATGTTCTGATTGCATATCAGCCACCGCGATAGATGGCCGGAATCGGCAATCAACGAGTTGCCGAAAGCGATTGTAACCATCTCTGTAACATTCTACAGTGTTGAGGTGCTGATATGGAACGACGTGAGTTTTTAAAAGCTGCAGCGGCGTTAGGAATGGCTGCAGGAACATCAACATCGAGCGCGGTGGCAGCGGTAGCGCAAACGGCTAATGGAGGGGCCTCTAAGCCAGACAAGATTGCTGCGGCACTGGCACTTTTTCGAGAGGCAATTCCCGACAATTTTGACTCCACCTATGTTGAGAAGGCCGTTGTTCCTTTCTTCCTGACCAGCTTCTACGAAGGTGAAAGGCCGCTTTTACCGATGATCGATCTTAACCTCAGTAAGGAAAACGCCCTTCCGTACGATCTTTGGGGGTTGATTTACGAGGACTGGAGACCGACTCCTGAGGATGGTGTCACGGTCTTTCTGCAGGGACTGGAGAACCGTGGCGACGATAACCTGCGCAAACGAATCTACTTCTCGGCTGTTACTCCAGATCTGTACAGTCCGATGTATCGCGGTAAGGTTGTTGCTTTCTTCGATCAGCTGATGGCCCCGCAATTTGCTGGTAAGCCCTTTATGCGTCACTATCTGGACTATTATTTCGATATCTATTGGGATCTACATCTTGGTGTGAAGGGTGAAGCTATCCCCAAACAGGTCCGGCAGATAGGAGAGGCGTTTAACACCGTTCTAGCCTATCGCGACCCGCTGCAACCCATCGTCTATGAGAACTACATGACGGTGCGCAAGCACCGCGACTTCCTCAAGCAGTGGATCGATGAACGTCTTGAGGACATCGCTACCGGCCGCATCGCAAATCCTGAAAAGACGATGGCATGGTATTGGCTGAAAAACGCCGGCAACGGCGAGAATTTCAGCAAGAAGGATATCGTTTTCGAGTGTTTCCACAATTTTGTAGCGTTCAGTCAGTGGGGTAATACTATCTTCGGTACCATGTCGCGCCTCAGTGAAAACGGTGGCGATTCAGAAGTTAGAAATGCATTCCAGAAGACGATGACCGGTGATTACGATAACGCGAATGGTGAACCCTATACTCCACTGGAATTGTTCGTGATGGAACTGTTCCGCACTATCTCGCCCAATGGTGGTAGCATCTCGGCTATCCAAGATGCCCGGACGTCAGCCTATGGTGAATCACCTCACGAACGCTTTGGCCTGCCGTTTGAACGCAATAGCTATATCAGCACGCCGCACACCAGCACCAGTTTCAGCCCCATACATTGGAAGAATCCAGAACAATTCGATCCTGAGCGCTATCGCAGTGTGCCGACCAGTGCCCAGATTGACGAGGAGAAATGCAAGCAGCTAGGCCTAGCCCGTTGCCCATTCGATATCACCACGCTTGGAGTCAAAGACGGCCGAAATGTCGGGGTAACCAATAGCGGTTTCGGCACGGTGTTCGGTGTGGTGGAAGGTAAGCCGAAGCCGGTCTGCGACTATGCTGGCTTCGCGCCGTTCGGTTTCAGCTACCGCCGCTGTCCCGGTGAACAATTGACGATCCAAGTATTCGAGGATTTCCTTCGGAAGGTCTGGCGCGACAAGATCGTTTTCCTCAAACTCAATTTGATCAACCCAGGACGAGTCCCTATCGGACCGAACGCGGTGATCGCCGATGACATCGGATTCAGCAAACCGTCCTGAACAGGACGTGGGATTTGAATTAAACAGAACAAAGCGAGTTATTTTTATTGCCACGCCACACCGCGGGAGCCGACTGGCTGCGGGGGTGAACCTCAACGAAGCCGAGGGGTTGCTCCGCCTTAATGAGGTGAGGCCGGGATAACCTCCTCATTTGGACGCGCTGACAGCGATAATCCACCGGATTCTTTGATCGTGAAAAGGGAAATAGACGTGACGGTGCGCTCGACTCCGGGAAACTCCCGAATTCTGGACAAGAGACGTCGGAGGGATTCGGGTGAATCTGTCCGGACCTTTAACATGTAGCTGTCTTCGCCGGAGACGTCGTGGCATTCGAGAATATTGGGCTGCTGGCGAATAAAGTCTTCAAAGGCTTGATCGTCTTTGCCGACCGCATGGTTCATGACTCGCACGAATGCCAACAAGCTCTGGTTGACAGCGAGCGGATCGATGGAGGTTAGATACCCGCGGATGACGCCGTCTCTTTCCATGCGTTTGATCCGCGCGTGAACCGCCGGTGCCGTCAATCCAAGCCTTTCGCCAACCGAAGCATGCGCAACGCGGGCATCATTTTGGATAAGAGACAAAATCTCTAAATCGAGGGAGTCCATGTGAATGCTGCTTAACATTTTTAAGACGTTTTCTCACCCGTACCAGTCTAATTGTTGCAATTGGCGCACAAAAGAGCCTGGTTTTGCGCTACTTATGGTGTCTATCTATCTTTGGAAAAATGGACAAAGACTCGAGAGAGAGAACTCAACCTAAATTCCGAATTTGAGGAGTCGTCCTCGTGCTCGTCGTCGTGCTCGTCCTCGAGAATCCCGATCGTTTCGCGATCAGACTAACAGAACAAATTAGTTGCAGGACATCGGTGTCTTTGCGGTCACGGAATCCCCATGCGCCGAGGACGAGCACGACGACGAGGACGATTCCAAACTTCGGGATTTGGGCTCAACGGAGGCTGTCGCGCGGCTGCTGTGCTGCTAAGTCGCGGCGATTTGAGCGACACCTCTCCAGGGACTCTGCCGCTCTCTTCCGCCTAACTACTCCACATGCCGCGTCAACCGGACAGGTGCACGAAATAGGTAAGCGTATTTCCAAGCGGCCCGGAGACTGAAGTGCTCGACTGCATGAACTGGAGAACGTCCTGAGGCCGTGTGGGGGAATAGGTGACGACGCCTGACCAATTTCCTCACGGCTGATCGATTGCTGGACATTGGACTATTTCGTTTTTCCCCATTGTTCTTCCTCGCAGACAGGAGACAGACCTAACTACGGCTCCAGAGGCGTCGCGCGGTTGCGCGCGCGGCGCCCCTTTATTTGCAGTCGAAACCATTCGAAAGAAGCAGCTCGATTGGATTTCCCCCCTTTGGTATCGGCAAGAGCCCCCGATTTCTTGCACGATGACCCCTCCAATCGAGCTGCGCTCCTTCGTCCATACCAGCTCGTAACAGAACGAATGTTCCTTTAGCACCTCTTGTGCCAGAATGTTTGGTCGGATATTTGCCCAGACAGCGTTACTGAACCAGACCGGTTTTGGGACTGGGAGAGAAGAAAACCGCTCATTGAATGGCAAAAATGCGCCACAACTGTCTCTCTGAGCGTGCAGCTTCTCATCGCGTTTTGCCGATTGTGGTGGATTTTTTTCTGCAGCTGCGGATTCTTTGGTGATTTCTGGCTTCCGATTACCTCTGGCGGTACTTTCCATTCGAATCCATTAAGCGCCTTTTCCATGGAAACAGTCGAAGAAACCAAGAGTCGGATAGAGAAACTGCGGGCAGAAATCGCCGAGCATGATCGACGGTATTACCTGGAGGCAGCGCCGATCATCAGCGATGAGCAGTATGATCAGCTCTACCGTGAACTCCGGGATCTCGAGGAAAAATTTCCCGAATTCGTCACGCCGGAGTCGCCGACTCAACGAGTTGGCGGAACCCCCCTCGAGAGCTTTCGCCAAGTGACGCACCGTACGCCGATGCTGAGCCTGGACAACACTTACTCGGAGGGGGAGGTGGCAGACTTTTTCCGGCGACTAGAGCGGCTGCTTCCCGGCGAAACCATCGACGCGGTGATCGAACCCAAAGTGGACGGTGTAGCGATTTCCCTTCTATACCGGCGCGGTAATCTATTGTATGCGGCAACGCGTGGGAATGGTGTCGTGGGCGATGATGTAACGGCGAATATGCGGACTGTTCGAGCGGTTCCGCTACGTTTGCACGGTTCTGTGCCGGAAGAGGTCGAGGTACGCGGAGAGGTTTTTCTGCCAAAAAAGGTCTTCGCCTCGTTGAACGCTGAACGCGAGCGAGCCGGTGAGCAGCTTTTCGCTAATCCGCGAAACACGGCCGCCGGCAGCCTGAAGCAGCTCGATCCTGCGCTGGTGGCCAAGAGAAGACTGAGTGCAATTTTTTATGGTTTCGGCCTGCTGACCGGAGATGAGGTATCGACGCACCAACAGGCCCTGGACCGGTTAAAGAGATGGGGCTTACCGACTCACGAGGAGATCTGGACCGCCCGATCGGTGGACGAGGTCATTGGAGCAATCCAAGCCTTGGGCCGGAGGCGGCATGATTTTCCGTTCGAGATGGATGGGGCTGTTGTCAAGGTCGACCGGTACGACCTGCGGGAACAGCTTGGCTACACCTCGAAAGCGCCTCGTTGGGCGATGGCGTACAAATACCAGGCCGAACGTGCTGAGACGCGAGTGCGGTCCATCGAGGTGAATGTGGGCCGCTCCGGAAAATTGACTCCGGTGGCCAATCTCGACCCGGTATTTGTGAGCGGGACAACGGTTTCTCGGGCTACGCTCCACAACGGCGACGAGATCCGGCGCAAAGACGTTCGTGAGGGGGACATTGTGGTGATCGAAAAGGCGGGTGAAATCATTCCAGCGGTCGTTGAGGTATTGAAGGAACGCAGAACCGGTCACGAGAAGACATTTGAGATGCCATCGCGATGTCCGAGTTGCGGTGAGCCGTTGACCCGTCTGGAGGGCCAAGTTGATGTGCGATGCACGAATGTTGAGTGCCCAGAGCAAGTGAAGCGGCGTCTGGAACATTTCGCCCATAAGGGTGCGCTCGATATCGCGGGGTTAGGTGAAATGATGGTCGAGCAATTGGTCGCAAAGGGTCTGGTGAAACGGGTAGACGATATCTACGAACTCGATGAAACGAAACTGAGCCGGTTGGATCGGATGGGGGAAAAAAGTATCTCGAACCTTTTGAATGGAATTGAAGCCAGCAAGAAGCAACCTCTGTGGAGGCTGATTTTCGGGTTAGGGATTCTGCATGTCGGTTCGACTGCTGCGCGCGAACTCGCGGATCATTTCAAGACGCTAGAGGCGCTGCAAGGCGCCTCGCTCGAGGAATTGACTCGCGTTCAAAATACGGGCGACGTGGTCGGCACGAGCATTCGGGATTGGTTCCAGAATCCTGATAACATTGCCTTAATAAAGGCACTCAAACAGCACGGATTGAATTTTGGAGAGGCCGATCGCGATGAAGCTGAAAGCGATACCCTGCGTGGCACTTCGTGGGTCATTACGGGGACGTTGCGCGAGTCTCGCGAAGTTTTTGAAGAACTAATTCGTCGGAATGGCGGCCGGGTGACTGGCAGCGTGAGCAAAAAAACGGATTACCTTCTTGTCGGTGAAGATGCGGGAAGCAAACTGGAGAAGGCGCGCCAGCTGGGGGTGAAAATAGTGGACGAGCGAAAGTTCGGGGAACTTGTAAGAGACTAGCTTCTGTCCCCCTATCAGAGATAGCG
>DASZGG010000244.1:0-32939 GCA_035939025.1 Chthoniobacterales bacterium
GGATCCGAGTCAAGCTGCTTGACTCCAAGACTGATGCGCTGATTGACTTTATCGATGTCCAGCACGATGGCCTCAATCTCGTCGTTCTTCTTCAGCACCTCGCTCGGGTGATTGATCTTGCGCGTCCAGCTCAGATCTGAGACGTGGATCATGCCATCGATCCCCTCTTCAAGCTCAACAAACGCGCCATAGGCTGTCATGTTGCGAATCTTGCCCGTTACGCGCGACCCGATGACATACTTGTGCTCGATTGCATCCCATGGGTTAGGCTCGAGTTGGCGAACGCCGAGAGAGATTTTCTGTTCCTCTTTGTTGACGCCGAGAACAACCGCTTCGATCTCCTGACCTTGGGCGAGGACGTCTGACGGGCGGGTGATTCGCTTGGTCCAGGAAAGTTCGGAAACATGGATTAGTCCTTCAACACCTTCCTCGATTTCGACAAACGCTCCGTACGGGACAAGGTTTGTCACCTTTCCCCGCACCGTGGCACCAACCGGGAATCTCTCTTCTATCTTGTCCCAAGGGTTACGCTGAGTTTGTTTGAGACCGAGCGATACGCGCTCTTTTTCTTTGTTGATATCGAGAACGACAACATCGATCTCTTGGCCAATCTTGAGAAGTTCGCTCGGATGCGTAAGCCGGCCCCAAGTCATGTCAGTGATGTGAAGTAAGCCGTCCATGCCATCGAGATCGATAAATGCACCGAAATCGGTCAGATTTTTCACCACGCCCTTGACGGTGTCGCCCACCTTGACAATTTCAAGGAACCTGGTCCGTTTTTCGGCTCGCTCTTGCTCGATGATCTCCCGGCGACTAAGAACGACGTTTTTACGCTCGTCATTAATTTTGACAATTTTAAAGTCGTAGGTGTTACCGACAAACTGCTGCAAATCCTTGGGAGGAACGATATCGATCTGAGAACCAGGGAGGAACGCTTCGACCCCGATATTCACGGTCAAACCGCCTTTGACTACTGCCTTCACCTTACCTTTGATCAGGCCGTCGCCTTCGAAGACCTTGACAATCTTGTCCCAATTCTGCTTATGAGCGGCCTTTTCCTTTGACAGGACGACCATCCCATCTTCGTTTTCGAGCTTTTCCAGCAGCACTTCAACTTCATCGCCGACCTCGACTTCGTTCATGTCGTCGAACTCGGAGGAGGGAATCACGCCTTCGGATTTATAGCCGATGTCCACTAGAACCTCGCGAGGTCGGATCTCCAAAATCCGCCCTTTAACGATGCTGCCTTCTTTAAAATCGCGCAGGGACTTCGCGATTAGCTCCTGCATTTCTGTCATATCGTTTACAAACACAAACAAACCACGGTTGCCACAGGTTTCATCTGATCTCGGGCAGCCAACAAACTGGTTGCCTTCACGATATCAGAGGGAAACCGAACTTAGCCAGAAAACGGCTCTCCGCAAGGGCGGAGTCGAGATTAACCTGCATCGCCCACAAATTCTGAGAAATTTGTGAGCGATGCAGGTTAACTCGATTCCACTCAAAAGCCGAGTTGCCTGACCCACAAAACTAAAAAGGCGACCAGGGTGCGGCCGCCTTCTGAAATTTATGAGAATAGACTTCTACTTCATCAGAAGCACCGAACGAGCACGCTTGATCTCGCGAGTGATTTTCCGATGGAGATGTGCCGGCATGCCGGTTACCCGCCGAGGAAGGATTTTTCCGCTTTCAGTCACGAATTTCTTAAGCAGATCCGGATTTTTGTAGTCGATGGCCTCTGTCGCGATATCGATTCGACGGCGCGGCATGACGCGGTTTGCCCGCCGGAAGTTCGACCTACGTTTGGCGTTTTTCGGTTCCATCGTTTACTTGACCTCCCGATGCAGGGTGCGGCGGCGCAGGAAAGGATTGTATTTCTTTTTCTCCAGGCGGCCGGGTGTGTTGGGGCTTTTTTTGTTACGCGTGCTGACGTAACGGGAGACCGGCTTACCTTCCGCTTTCGCTTCCGTGCACTCGAGAGTGATAATGTCCCTTGGCATGACGGCTACTCTTTCGAATCAGTGATGGTGTCTTCTTCTTCGCCTTCGCCACCTTCCTCGTCGGTTAAGCCAAAGAGGGAAGTGACCGGCTGCCGGACTCGCAAAGCCTTCTTCTGTTTCTCGATTTGAGTCTGGCACTCGACCGTAAATCTGGCGAACGGGATGGCCTCAAGGCGGGCGTGCGGAATTGGTTTGCCCGACATCTCGCAGATGCCATAGGTACCGGCGTCGACGCGCTTGAGTGCCTCTTCGATTTCGTACAGAGCGTCTTGCTCCTGGGAGAGCAGACTCAGAGCAAAGTCGCGATCGTAGGCGTCACTACCGGCATCGGCCTGATGCATACCGAATGCGGAGGCTTCGCTGCCCTCCGCCCGCGAGCGGAGCGTGTCCCGCGATACGCCCATCATTGAGTCAAGGAGACTATCTCGAAGCTGAAGCAACTTGCTCTTTTGCTTGCGCAGGAACGGAGAAAGCTTTTCGTCGCCATCCTCTTTGCTCGGCGAGTCCAGTGACTGATTTTCGACTTCGGCCGCATCCACCTGCCCGTTTTCGGACAGCGCGTCCTTCTTTTGTGCTTTTGATTTCGGCATACCTTGAACAGAACACTCCTGGTTTTCCGCCAACCGTTCCCAAAGAGGCGGGCGAACATATACTGGCAATTGAATAGAGGTGCAAGGGGAAAGATGCGGGTTTTAGGAACTTGCGCTCGAGTACCGATTTAGAGCGAATCGCCAAAGGATTCTGGAAGCCAAAAGCATCAGAGCCGAAGCGAGCAGGAGATGGCAAATCAGCCACCAGGGAGTCGCTGAGGAATTCATCAACAGGCGGGCGGGGACATTGGTTACGACGATTACGGGAATCAACCAACTGAACACGAATTTGATGAATCCCTTGAAGACGACATCGGGATAACGAGCGAGGTTCATGATGCTGTAATAGCCCCAGAGCAGTCCCTGTGTCCGGATGATCCAGAAGCTCACTGTCGAAAGGGCGAACATTATTGCGTAATGTATCGTGACCCCGACGCATATCGTAGCCAGATAGAGCACGACCTGACCGAGGCCGGGCATCACGTGCAACCGGTACAATGAATAGATAACAATCCCGACGCCCACCAGCGCGTTCACGACGCTGTCGAGGCCGAATTGCCGAAATGAGGTCGTGAACTGCCCATCTATCGGTTGCAACAGGATGAAATCAAACTTCCCGGTTCGAACGAGTTCGGGCAGGTTGATCAGATTGACATAGAAGAATCCTTGAAAGATTTGGCTGATGATCTGATGGGTTCCGACGAGTAAAACCATCTGCCACTTGGTCCAATCGCCGATTTGGTCCACGTGACTGAAAATCACATTAATAAAGACCAGTTGACCCACGAACCAAAGCGATTCAACGACCATCCATAAGAGAAAGTTCAGCTTGAAACTCATATCCCGAATGAGGGAATTGCGCAGCATCACCGAATAAACGGCCCGGTATTTCCCCACGGTGGACATCGAGAGCAAAGTTTTGAGTTTTGGGTCTTGAGTTTTGAGTTTTGAGTTTTGCGTGGACATCCGCAGCTTACTCAAAACTCAAAACTCAAAACCCAAAACGCGAAACGGTCACAGTGTTCGACAGAATTCTTCGAACCGGTCCATGCCCTTCTTGATGACATCCAGGCTCGTGGCATAGCTGAAGCGTAGGGTCCGATCGTCGCCGAACGCGATCCCTGGAACCACCGCGACATTAGCCTTGCTAAGAAGCCGGTCGGCGAAGTTCTGGGAGGTGAGCCCAAGCTTACTGATATTGACCAGGACGTAAAATGCGCCGTTCGGACGGACCACGCTCAAGTGGGGCATTTTGGAAAGTCGCTCGAGCATATATTCGCGGCGGAGATTAAACTCATCGCGCATGTCAGCCACGCTCTGTTGATCACCTCTGAGCGCAGCGAGCGCCCCCTTCTGGGCGAACGAACAGGCATTCGAAGTGCTGTGGCTCTGAATAGAGTCAATTGCCTTGGCGATAGGCTCGGGTGCACCCAAATAGCCAATGCGCCAACCGGTCATCGCGTATGATTTGCTAAACCCGTTGACGGTGATCGCGAGGTCGTAATACTCCTGGCCGAGCGATGCGATGCTAACGTGCCTGGTGTCATCGTATACGAGTTTTTCGTAAATCTCATCGGACAGAATAAGTATTTCCTCTTCTGCGGCTACGTTTGCCAGAGCTTGCAATTCCTCTTTCGTGTATACCGCTCCGGTCGGGTTTCCGGGGCTGTTCAATATGATCATCTTGGTCCGTGGCGTCATGGCATTTTCAAACTCCTCGGCGGTGAGCTTCCAGCCATCTTCCTCTTTCGTGTAAACGAACACGGGATCAGCCCCGGCAAGACGAACCATCTCCGGGTAACTCAGCCAGTAAGGAGTCGGAATGATGACCTCATCGCCGGGTTGACAAGTTGCGACAATGGCGTTGTAGCAAGAATGCTTCGCTCCGTCGCTAATGATGATCTGAGATGGTTTGTAATCGACGCCGTTGTCGATCAGGAACTTGTCCGCGACGGCCTGGCGAAGGTCTGGAATGCCGGAACTGGGTGTATACTTGGTGAAGCCGGATTCCAGCGCCGCTATCGCAGCCGTCTTGATGTGCTCGGGAGTGTCAAAGTCCGGCTCACCCGCTCCGAAACTGCAAACATCGATCCCCTCCGATTTCATCGCCTTGGCTTTGCTATCAATCGAAAGAGTGAGAGATGGAGTTAAACTGGTGGCTCTAGAGGAAAGTTGCATAGGAACTATTTTCACGACTATATGTGCCTCGCTGTCTTTTCAACCAATGAATTCGAAAGAGGATACTGGGTGGGTGCGAAGCTGGTCGCGCTGGGACCGCTTATTTAGGTCTCTGTCCTCTGTACGAGCATCGTCACCCATTTTCCTCGAACTCTCTTCGCTTCGATTCGTCCACAAAATTCGTTCAGTTTTTCGGTAACAGACTTGACCTGATCGAGCATCAGGCCGGAAATGATCAGTCTGCCCCACGGCTTGATGGCCGGCCAAAGTCTAGGTGCGGCTTTCCGGAAGAGATCGCTATACAGGTTGGCGGCCACTATGTCAAAGGTGCCCTCCGGTCGGTACTTCAGGACGTCCGCACGAAAAAGTTTCAGGCCGCGGACATTGTTCAAATGAGCATTCGCTTTTGCTACTCGAACGGAGGTTGCGTCAGAATCGAAACCGAGCACCCTTTTTGCTCCGAGCCTTGACGCAGCGATGGCCAGAATGCCGGTTCCTGTACCTGCATCGAGAAATTCCCAATCACTCCTCCTCGGAGCGATGTCCGCTAAAAGCCGAAGGCATCCGGCTGTGGTGGCGTGCTCTCCCGTTCCGAAGGCGAGGTTGGCCGGTATGTAGATTGTATCCGGATCTTTGAGCGTGGCCGAACTCGGTTCGTTGTTTACGATCCGCAGCCGTCCCCGAATTGATATCGGCCGCTTTAGAACAACACTTCGGACCCAATCTGCGGTTGAATGATTGAGGTCGCGAACCTCACCCCCGAATTTTTTCAACAGCAGGATTGATTCATTTGCCGTGATATCGAAAATTTCCAACCGGATCCGGCGCGAACACGCGATTTGCGTGATCACGAGGCGTTCCGCGCCAAGGAAGGCCAGCCTTTCCTGCCATGAGTCGCCCCATTTTTCGCCGCTTAATTTTCTCCAGACGAGCATGCAATCGATATTCCTTGATTACTGCATAACGACTTTCTAGAAGAGGACGCGCACATGATTCACCACATCATTCTGTACAAACTCAAACCGGAGACCACAGCTGAGCATGTCGAGAAGCTCTTGATGCAAACGCGAATGCAGCTTTTGAAGATTCCAGTTGCGATGAACGTGCGATGCGGTCGACGGATTGACCAGAAGAATGAGTGGCCTTTCTTTCTTGCGGTAGACTTCGACTCGAAGGAGCGGATGGCCATGTTCAGCGAGGACCCGATTTACATCAAATTCGTCGAAGAAACTATCAAACCGAATACTCAAGAAGCGCTGGTTTTGGACTATGAGACCGATCCCAAGCGCAAATAGTTATAGATTTTATTGCAGGTGTAATCAATTTCTTCTGTCTCGATGCAAAAGGGTGGTGTGAAGGACAGAACATTACCGTCCAGGCCTCCTCCAAGAAAGAGCAATCCATCTTTGAGCGCCGACAGGACTATCTGCGATGCAAGCTTCGAGTTCGGTGAACCATCCTTCTGAACTATTTCCGCGCCGATCATAAGGCCCAGGCCGCGGATATGCCCAATCTCAGGTGCGGCCAGCGCTTTAAGCCTGGTTCGAAAATGTTTTCCCAGCGCCTGAACGCGTTTTCCTAAAGTACTATCCAGATGAAGATCGATCGAGGCTAGAGCAATCGCACAGCCTACGGGATTTCCCAGGAATGTTGTCGTATGCAGTGCTTCGCCGGCTGAGCGCGGCCACGCGTCCATAATCTCAGCCCGTCCGACGCAGGCCGACAGCGGGAAGCCTGTCGTGAGTCCTTTTCCCAAGCAGATGAGGTCTGGATAAACACCGAACTGATCACTGGCGAACAATGCACCAGTGCGATTAAACCCGGTGTAAATCTCGTCGAAAATGAGGAGGATCTTGTAGGTATCGCAAACCTGGCGGAGCATCCTTAGGAAATCGAGCGGAGGCACGACTTCACCGCCGCGTCCCTGGCACGGCTCGACCACCATACATCCAATTGGCCGTTGGCGAATGGCCAGAACGATTTGATCCTCGATGGCTTCCAAACAGGAGCTCGCACAGTTCGGGAAACGAGATCCGTCCAACCGGTATCCTTCTAGTCTTCCAAACGGGCACCGATAACAGTGAGGATAGGGAAGCCAAGTGGTGAAGTCGCGAAGGTGTTGCTGGAACGGCTCACGAAACCAACGAATACCCATTATCTCTAATGCGCCGTAGCCCAGACCGTGGTAGCCGCCGGTGAAGGCGATGACACCCGGTTTTCCGCTATGGAGCAGGGAGGTCTTAATCGCGACTTCGACTGCCTCGAAGCCGGAATTGCACAGAGTTGTTTTTCCGGTGCCGAGTCCCCATCGCTCGAAGGTGATTTGGCTTAGCCTCTGGCAGAGGAGCGCCTTGTTCTCCCCGGGATGCACGTCTCCCATGGCATGCAGCAATTTGGCAGATTGATCGACCAGTGCTGCTTGAATCGAGAAGTGGGTGTGGCCGTGCGCGACAACTGCGAAGCCCCCGGTAAGGTCCAGGAAGCGATTCTCGTCGACGTCCCAAACATTTGCTCCTGAGCCTCTCTTCCAAAAAACCGGGAAGTTTGGTCCGATATAGGTCACGTTTCGATTTTCGTATTTCGAAAGCAACGACGCTAATTCAAGCGAGCGCGGGCCGGGGATCGAAGTAACGATTTCTGGGAGCATCAGATGGCATTAACTGCAGGTTGGCATCTTACGCCGGAGAGGCCTGTCGGTGTCGCAATAGGTTGGCGTACAGTTTGGCGAAGGCATTCGCTGACTCGGCCCAAGAAAAATCGACTGCCTGCGCTCGACGGACCAGTTTTGTCCATGCATCTGGCTGGCGATAAAACTGCTTCGCCCGTCGGATCGAATCCCATAGCGCCATTGGTGAATGATTGGCGTACACAAAACCAGATCCGGAATCAGAGACCGGATCATAGTCGGAAACGAGCTGACGCACGCCGCCGCGAGTCCTCACGATCGGCAAGGTTCCGTACCGCATCGATGCCACCACGTTCGCACCCCGGAAACCAAGTGACGCGGGTAGCAGGACCACGTCCGTACCGGCCAGCGCGAGTTGTCGCAACTTTGTGTCCGCGTCTGAGCGATACGCGAAACGAGTCGGATATTTTCTTTCCGCCACAATAATCTCGGCCAAGTCTTGTTCCGGCGCTTTTCCAGTCACAACCAGACAAGTATCGGCCGTCAATACAAGGTCCAGCACCGGCTTCACCGAGCCGAATGCCAATTCATCCTGGGATTCGATGGGCAGCGCAAGAGCGATACTGTTCGAGCTATTTTCAAGTTCGAGCTGTTCCGAAAGCGCTTTCCGGCAGGCCAATTTGGCGTTGGTCTCTTCGGATTTGTAGCGTCTCCCAAGGAGTTTGTCGAGGGAGGGGTTGGTCTGCGAATAATCGACGCCGTGTGGAATACCGTACGTCCGAAAGCGATTTTCTTGCAGGACAGCATCCAGGCCGAAACCGTGTTGAGGGTTGAAAGCCTCGAAGAGAGACACTTCGCCCGGGAGCGTGACTGCGTCGGCGTACAAAATCCCACTCTTCAAGAAGTTTAGGCGACCGTAGAATTCAAGGCCGCGCGGTCCGAAATAACTTCCCGGCAAGCCGGTCAATCCAAAATCGAAACTCCAAAATGAACCCTGGTGCTCCAGGTTGTGGATCGTCAGAACGGTGAGAAACGCTAGCTGTCGATCTCGAACGAAGACCGGAATAAGAGCTGTAGTCCAATCATGGCAATGGATCAGGTCCGGAGAGGGCGAGAGTCTTCGAGCGAGTTCGATGGCAGCCTTAGCAAAAAAAATAAATCGCTCGGCGTTATCTTCGTAGGCTCTGCCATCTCCTCCATAAATACCGCTTCGATCAAAGTATTCGTCGCGACGAACCAAGAATACCTGAATTTGTTCCGGGCCGGTCGTCTCGACGATGTCAGTGGAAGCCCGTTTTCCTCCGAGATTAATTTGAAACTCGAGACCGGTAGGCCTGATATCGTAGTTGCCTTCGCGAATGGACCGATAGAACGGCATAACGACGCTGACGTCGTGACCAAGTCTCTTTAGTTCAACGGACAGAATTCGGATTTGATCTCCCAAGTCTCCGGTCGAGCCGAGAGGGGAGAACTCACTGGTTGCCATTAAAATCTTCATGCAATAGACTCAAGAGGTTAGGTGGTTGTTGGTAACACGGCCGATTTTCAACAACAAATCGAAACGACAGCTTTAGTGTTCCGCCTTATAAATAACGTTTGCATCTTTCAAGTGAAAGGCTCTTGTCAAAGGGCGGTGACTTGATAATGTGCCGCATTCTCGATCGAGAGCTATGACATTGGGCTCCCTTTTATCAGTAGAGCAAATCATTCCCGAAATGAAGGCAACCGAAAGGTGGGCAGCAATCGTGGAATTGATCGACTTGTTGGTTCGGAAAGGCCGCGTTCGGACATCTGACCGGGATTCGGTTCTCGCCGCGTTGCGACAGCGGGAAGAGACAATGAGCACCGGAATCGGCTTCGGAATCGCGATTCCTCACGCTTCCTCAAATTGTGTAAGCGAAGTGGTCGCTGCGTTTGGCAGATCCTCCACAGGGATCGAATTCGATTCCCTGGATAATTCTCCGGTTCGATTTATCGTTCTGTTTGTTGTGCCAAAAGATCAGTTTCAGGTTCATCTGCGTACTTTGGCCGCAATTGCTAAATTTCTAAACGACAAGACGATACGCGAGCAGCTGGCGAAGGCAGAGTCGTCGGAAGAGATTCTAAGCATCTTCGACAACAAAGCCTCTCGTCCGCAGGCCAAGTAAGGGATGCCGACGGTCTCCCAGATACTGCAGGAGCGTTTGCAAAACGCTCTTCGGGCGGTTGGCATCGCAAGCGATGAGCCGCTGCAATTGACGCCTACGACGGATCCGCGGCATGGCGATTATCAGACGAATGCGGCCATGGTGCTGGCCAAGAAGCTGACGCTAAATGCCAGAAATCTCGCTTCTCGGATCGTCGCGCATCTTTCGACGAACGACATTGGCGAGCCGGCTGAAGTCGCCGGCCCGGGATTTATCAATTTCAGGCTTTCTCCGGAGTTTCTTGGGAAACGTCTCCAGGAGTTGGCTCTCGATACGCATCTTGGCGTGGAACCTGTAGCAAAGCCGAAAACGATCGTCATTGACTTCAGCTCTCCGAATATTGCGAAGCCGATGCACGTCGGGCATATCCGATCGACGAATCTCGGGGACGCATTGGCAAGAGTTGCTCGGTTCCTGGGGTACCACGTAATCACCGACAATCATCTCGGTGATTGGGGTACTCAATTCGGCAAGGTGTTATACGGCTGGAAACGTTTGTTAAATCAGAGTTGCCTCGATTCAGATCCGATAGCGGAGCTGGTTCGTATCTATCGCGAAGCCGACGCAGCAGCAGAAAAGGATCCAGGAGTTTTGGAAGTGTGTCGTCAGGAACTGGTGAAACTGCAACAGGGGGACGTTGAGAACCGGCGGATTTGGCAACAGTGCGTTCAACTCTCAATGCAGGATTTTTCGAGGGTTTACGATCTCTTGGGAGTTCGGTTTGATTATCAGTTGGGCGAAAGCTTCTATAACCCTCAGTTGCCGCGAGTCGTGCAGGAGCTGCAGGATCGGGGTCTCGCTGAAAAAAGCGAAGGGGCGATCGTTGTCTGGGATCGCGCCTTGTCTGAAGATCCATTTATCATTCGGAAGTCCGACGGCGGATTTGGCTATGCGACAACCGATGTTGCGACGATCGAATATCGGGTCCAACAGTGGCATGCGGACTCCATCTGGTATGTCGTTGGGGCGCCACAACATCTGCACTTTCAGCAGTTGTTCAGTCTGGCACAGCGGCTCGGATACAACCTCGACCTACAGCACATCGCATTTGGCAGTATATTGGGGGAGGATCGGAAGCTCATGCGTACACGTTCCGGTGAGTCGGTTTCTCTTCGTGTATTACTCGATGAGGCGGTTAGCCGCGCTACCGCTATCGTCGCCGAGAAGAATCCTCAATTGTCCGAGTCGGAGCGCGCCGCAATCGGGAGAATTGTTGGAATCGGCGCGATCAAATACGCCGATCTATCCCAGTACCGTATGTCCGATTACGTCTTTTCTTGGGACAAGATGTTATCCCTGCAGGGGAATACTGCGCCGTATCTTCAGAACGCCTACGTGCGTAGCCGATCGATTTTCCGGAAGTTGGATACTCCGTTTGCGCCTCCAGGGTTGGTCGAACTTCGAGAAGAACCGGAGCTGGCTCTTACGAAAAAGATTCTGCAATTCCCGGATGTCGTGCCGGCGATCCTGGATGGGTTCAAACCTAACATCTTGGCGAATTACCTTTACGAATTAGCCGCTCAATTTCACGGATTCTACGAATCCTGCCCGGTGTTGTCTGCCGAGCCTTTGAAGCGTGAAACTCGACTGCTCTTGTGCGACATTTTTGCGAGGCTCCTGCAGACCGGGCTCGATCTATTAGGCATTCGAGTTCCCGAAAAAATGTAACCAACTGCTAAGGTGGGACGTTTTGAGTTTGGTTTAGTATTTGACTGGGTCTCAAAGCGCTTGGTTTCTGAGTGTATTTTGCAATTATTGTCCTTGGTATGCCGGATCGCGTTAGACATATAATCACAAGCTTCGACACAGCGCTGAACAATTTGAAGAATGACGTTCTAATGATGTCGAGCCTGGCAGAGCGTCTTATAGAAAATGCGATGCAGGGCCTTTTGAAGAGGGATAGCAACCTTTGTAACATGACGATCGCCGATGACGAAGAGGTGGACGTACTGGAGAAACAAGTCGATAAAGAAGGGGTTGAGATCATGATTCGATTCCATCCCGTGGCCTCCGATATACGTCAGGTAATCACAACGATGAAGCTTGGCGCCAACCTGGAAAGAGTAGCAGATCAATCTGTGGCGATTGCTCGACGTGCGAAAAAAATGAATCTACTGCCGGCTGTGCCGGAGGTTTCTTTGCTCGAGCCCATCTACCGAGAAGCCCTCGGCATCTTCCGCGATAGTCTTCGCGTATTTGTGGATGGAGACTCGCAGCTCGCTTTGCAGCTCAAACCGCGAGACCGGCACTTGGATGGTTTGAATGCCAGGCTCAGCGATAAATTAGCTGGTCGCATGGTCGCTGACCCGAAACAGGTACCGACCTACTTGAACATCATTTTCATTGCGCGCTTTCTGGAACGGATTGGAGATCACGCCACAAGCATTGCCGAAGACGCTTTCTGGCAGGAACAAGCCGAGGACATTCGTCATACTTTCGGCGCCGTTAAGGAGGATTAAGCGAAAGCTCGAGCTCGCCGTCTGTCCTGATGAAGGTTCAAGAGGCAAAAGCTGGAGCTTTTCTGAGGGGCTAAGAGCAAAAGCTGGAGCTTTCGTTTACGGGGCAGGAAAACTTTTCTCTCGACTTCTGGGCCTCTCGATCTAGAGGTGACAAGGTTTATCCAATGTTCGCATCGAAATCTTCGAAAGATACTGCGGTTGTGACAGGAGGCGCGGGATTTCTGGGTTCGCATCTCTGTGATCGGTTGCTGGCTGAAGGATTGCGCGTCATCGCGATCGATAATCTTATCACCGGATCTCCGGACAATATCGCCCATCTCGCCGGGAATCCGGATTTCCGGTTTATCCGGCAAAACGTTTCCGATTTTATTTTTGTGCCGGGCACGGTTGATTTCGTATTTCATTTTGCCTCCCCGGCCAGTCCGATCGATTACCTGGAACACCCGATTCCGACGTTGAAAGTCGGCGCGCTCGGGACACATAATTCGCTCGGCTTGGCCAAGGACAAAGCTGCGAAATTCTTGCTGGCTTCGACCTCGGAGTGCTATGGCGATCCTCTCGTGCATCCGCAAAACGAAGATTATTGGGGGAATGTCAACCCGATCGGGCCCCGAGGCGTTTACGATGAGGCTAAGCGATTCGCCGAGGCAATGACCATGGCTTACCATCGTTTTCACGGTATGGACACGAAGATCGTTCGTATCTTCAACACATATGGCCCGAGGATGCGGCTCCGCGATGGCCGGGTCGTGCCGTCATTCATCAGCCAGGCATTGAACAACGAGCCGCTCACCGTCTTCGGTGACGGGAGCCAAACGCGGAGTTTCTGTTACGTTTCAGACTTGATCGAAGGGATCTTCCGCCTTGCGATGAGCAAAAACCACGGGCCGATTAATATCGGGAACCCGGTGGAAATGACGATTAAGCAATTCGCCGAAAAGATTCTCGAAATCACCGGCGCTGCGGGTGGCATTACCTACCGAGAGCTGCCGATCGATGATCCAAAGGTTCGCCAGCCGGATATCACGCGTGCCCGCACTCTGCTTGGCTGGGAACCCAAAGTTGATTTTGATAAGGGAATCCGCGTAACGATCGACTATTTCCGAACGAAATTGGGGGCATAGGAGGTTTTGCGTCTTGCGTTTTGGGTTTTGGGTTTTGAGTAGGTATCAAATCTGCGGGCTTTCTCACGCAAAATTCAAAACCCAAAACTCAAAACCCAAAACAGCATGGCCTTGGGCATTGGAATCACAGGAGGCGTTGCGACTGGCAAGTCGACGGTTGCTCATCGCCTTTTCGAGTTGCTGCGGATTCGTGCGCCGGTCGAACTTTTCAGTTCAGATTTCGAAGCCAGAAGATTGACGGATAGCGATTTCGTTGTACAAGAGGAGATTAAAGCGGCCCTTGGAGTTCAAGTATTCGACCCCGAGGGCAATCTTGCCCGAGACCGGTTGCGGGAGTTGGTGTTCCACGATGCAGCGGCGCGAAAAGCCCTGGAAGCCATTCTCCACCCCCGGATCCGAGAGGCGTGGATTAGCCGGACCAGAGGAGATAGGCTGCTCCTCGCGGAAATACCTTTACTGTACGAAACCGGGGCCGAACGTTACTTTGATCGAATCATCGTCACTGCTTGCAGTCGTGCCTCGCAAGTCGAACGAATGGTAGTCGAACGACGTTTAGTGAAAGAACTGGCGGAACAGATAATTCAGACCCAGATGGATCTCGAGGAGAAAATTCGTCGGGCAGATTGGGTCGTGTGGACTGATTGTACGCCCCAGATTACCGCTCAACAAGTTAACCTGATATCTCAAGAGGTCATCGAACGATATGGAGGAGCCAGGCGCTGAACCGACTGTGTTGCCAGGTTCAGAATATTTTAGCGAAAACGGAACTGTTCTTGAGCTTGACAGGCTCCATCAACTTACTCACCTCGTCTTGCTTGAGCTCACCCGCCAATTCAACCTTCGTGTCTCGCACGAGCGTACTCGGCACCAGTTGATTTTCGATCTTCTTAAGGCCTACTCAAGCCGGGGGATCGCATTAGTTGCCGAAGGAATGCTCGAAATAGCGAACGAGAGTTATGGGTTTCTTCGTTGGGAACGTTACAATTTTACGCCCTGCGCGGAAGATGTTTACGTGCCGGCGGTGATCCTGAAAAAATGGGGCATCCGTCCTGGAAACAAAGTCCGAGGTTACATTCGGGGGCCGAAGGAAAAAGAAAAATTTATGGCCTTGGAGCAGGTCATAAGCATCGAAGGTATTCCCTTGGAGTCCTGGACTGAGCCGAAGCTTTTCGATCAGTTGACGGCGCTTTTCCCGGACAAACGAATCCTGCTCGAAAACTCTAAGACCGGGAGTGTTAGCGCGCGAGCGGTTGACTTAATTGCGCCCTTGGGGCGCGGGCAGCGGGGGCTCATCGTCGCAGCGCCCCGAACTGGAAAGACGATTTTGCTAAAGGATATTGCGCTGGCGATCCGCGCGAATTCGCCTGATGTTCACCTGATTCTCTTATTGGTGGACGAACGCCCTGAAGAGGTGACAGATCTTGAGCAATGCCTGGATTGCGAAATTTTTAGCTCAACGTTCGACGAAAGTCCGACGCGCCACGTTCAAGTAGCCGAACTGGTGAGTGAGCGGGCGAAACGTCTGGTGGAACTCAAGAAGGATGTGGTCATCCTTCTCGACAGCATTACCCGGCTGGCGCGCGGCTATAACGCGCTTCAACCCGGAAAAGGCCGGATAATGTCCGGCGGTGTTGAGGCCAAAGCTTTGTTGAAGCCTAAACGTTTCTTCGGGGCTGCGCGAAATTGTGAGGAAGGAGGCAGTCTGACGATTTTAGCGACCGCCCTGATCGATACCGAAAGTCGTATGGATGAGGTCATTTTCGAGGAATTCAAAGGAACTGGTAACATGGAGTTGCATCTGGATCGGACGTTGGTCGAGAAGCGAATCTATCCGGCAATTCATATTCTGAAATCAGGAACGCGCCGCGATGACTTACTGTATCATCCCGACGAATTTGAGCGTGTCACGCTGCTGCGAAAGAAGCTCGCGCAATTGCCGGCGCTCGAGGCGATGGAAGTATTCTTGAACACCTTGAAAGCAACCAGAACCAACGCGGAACTATTGCTGACGGCACTTCGATGACCATGACGAACCTGGATTTGCTGGTCATCAACAAGAACGAGGCGCTGGATGATTGGTGTGGTACGCTCGAGAAGTTCGACCCGATTGCCGTCGATACCGAAGGGGATAGCCTTCACTGCTATTTCGAAAAGCTTTGTCTGATTCAGATAGGTTTGCCTGGCAAGAATGTGCTGATCGATCCCCTCGAACCGATCGATTTTTCCCGCTTTAACGCCGTTCTGGCCGGAAAGAGGATTATTCTGCACGGCTGTGACTACGATCTGCGCATGCTGCGGCGTGGAACGAAGTTTGCCCCGGGTGCGGTATTTGATACTTATCTTGCAGCGAGGCTGGTAGGCCTAAAAGAGGTGGGCCTGGCATCTCTGGTAAAAGAGTTTTTCAGTATTGAGCTGCCAAAATCTTCGCAAAAAGCAAACTGGGCTCGGCGGCCGCTCACCCAGACGATGATTGAATACGCGGTCAATGACACTCTTTACTTGATAGACTTGGCAGAACGACTATCGCAAGAGCTGCGTGCCAGGGGCCGCTGGGAATGGTTCCAGGAAAGCTGCCAAAAGGCTGTCTTGGCTGCCGCTGAGGATCGAGAGAAAGATCCGGAGCGAATTTGGAAGATCCCGGGGAGCACCGCGCTTCGCGGAAGCGCCCTCGCGGTTTTGCGGGATTTGTGGCACTGGCGAGATGCCGAGGCGCAAAATGCAGATCGCCCCAGCTTCCAAGTGCTACGGAATGAGGAACTCATCGAACTCGCGAAACTGGCGGGAGAGGGGAGTCTCCGTATACCGCCTGGAGTACAGGGCTCAAGACGCAAGCGTTTGCATTCCGTCCTGCAGCAGGCAATGCAGCTGCCCGAATCGGAATGGCCCGAACGCGTTCGGCCGGTTCGAATCCGGGCGACCAGCGAACAGGATCAACGTCTGGAACAGCTGAAAAATCGGCGTGACCGCGTAGCGGAAGGTCTGCGCCTCGACCCGGGCGTGGTTGCTCCGCGACAGGCGCTGGAGCGGATTACGCGAGAGCCGGAAACGGCAGGCACGGTCCTGATGCATTGGCAGAGACAGCTCTTGGGGCTTTAAACCCAAATTCCTCTTATCTTCGGTTTTTGCGTTAAATCGGTGGTGGACAGCAAAATTTTTTGTTTGGCAATTTCGGGGTCTTGAGTTAAGCGGTTAGAAGTTATTCAACTCAATGAAACCCGTGAACAGCATCTGCTTTCTGGCTTCTGACTTCGGTTTTGTTGGGTACTTTTTGTTTTACTGGCGCTTTAACTAAGCATCCGACCTGCCGCTCGCGTTTCGAGTGCTTTCCTGGTCAGGTTGTAAATTTTCTCCGTACTATGCAGACTACTTTCCCTCCAACTGTGCAAAAAAGGCCTGAATCATCGGTTCGGTGCAAGACCGAGATGAACTCGATTTCAACGAAAACGAGTTGCAGCCGGCCTTTTGCGCATTTAACACCCAAATCATTAGCAATGATCATTGTTACCCGTCCCGATGCGACTGAGGAGCAGATCGATCACATCGTCGATCGAATCCGTTCCTGGGGTCTGAAAGCTGAAGTAAGCCGTGGCGAAATGCGTGTCGTCATTGGTGTAATCGGACCTGAAGATAAAATCCGTGAAAAGCCGTTGGGCGCCTTTCCAGGGGTAGAATCAGTGACGCCCGTGCTCAAACCCTACAAGCTCGTGGCTTATGAATTTCGGGGGAGATATTCTCACGTTCAGGTGGGAGATGTGACAGTGGGTGCGAAAGAGGTCGTTGTGATAGCTGGCCCCTGCTCGGTCGAAAGCGAAGGTCAAATCATTGCGATTGCGAAAGAAGTCCGTAAGGCTGGAGCCAAGATCCTGCGTGGGGGCGCCTTCAAGCCGAGGACTTCGCCCTACAGTTTCCAGGGCCTCGGCAAATTAGGGCTACAATTCCTCGCAGAAGCTCGCCAGGCAACAGGGATGCCAATCATTACCGAGGTGATGGACACGAAAGACCTTGAGTTGGTCTGTGCATATGCAGATTGTCTGCAGGTTGGAGCTCGTAACATGCAGAATTTCTCCCTGCTCAGGGAAGTAGGGCGAACGGACTTGCCTGTGATGCTCAAACGAGGGATGGCAGCAACGATCAAGGACCTCCTTATGAGCGCTGAATACATCTTGAACGAAGGGAACTTCAACGTGTTGCTTTGCGAGCGTGGCATCCGCACCTTCGAGAGCATGACGCGCAACACTCTGGATCTGAATGCCATTCCGGTACTCAAATCTGAAACCCATTTGCCCATTGTCGTCGACCCGACGCACGGGATCGGTGTTCGCGAGTTCGTGCCGGCCATGGCCTTTGCAGCGGTCGCGGCAGGGGCGGACTCCATCATGGTTGAAGTACACAATGCTCCAGAGCAAGCCAAGAGCGATGGTGAGCAAGCGCTGCTCCCAGCTGATTTTGAGGATCTCGTGGCTCGGGTTCGAAGTGTTGCTATCGCCGTCGGACGTGAACTCTGATGTTATTTCGGGGACGGGACGCCATTGAAACAATTACCGATCGTTGGCTTATTTGTTCTGCTGGTGCAAATCGGCTTCGCCGATCTCCGGAGTTCTAGTGCCGCTTTGGAACGGGCTACGACGGCCTTCAATCAAGGCAAGTATGCAGAAGCCGAGAAGCAGGTCGACGCCGCAGAAAAGGTGGACGCGAAAAAGCCCGAGATCCCAAACCTGCGTGGAGCGATTTTCACCAAACAAAAGCGATACGACGAGGCCGCTCAACAGTTTAATCAGGCGCTTGCGTTGGACCCAAAGTTCTATCCTGCCAAACTCAATCTTGCCGAAGTCAACCTGTTGCAAGGAAAATACGCCGACGCCGCCCAACTGTACCAGGAGTTGAAACAGCTGGATCCAGGCTCGGAGCTGCTGGAATTTAAGCTTATGCTCTGTGCGTTACTTGCCGGGGAGGAAAACAGGGCGACCGCGATGGTTGATGTCATGAAGTTTCCCGGCAAGACGCCGGCATATTACTATGCTCGCGCCGCCATCGCTCTTAAGCGGGGCCAAAAAGAAACAGCGCAAAAATATTTAGAAAATGTAAAGAAATATTATTCCGACGAAGAATGCGCTTATTTCGCTCAGTCGTTAAAGGAAATCGATTTTACAGCCCCGAATCCGCCCCAACCGGTCAAGATGGAGCAACCTCAATGAAAAAGATGCGAACCAAAGAGCGACTCCAATGCATTATTCAAAGGCTACGAGAAGTTTATCCAAGTGCGCACTGTGAACTGGAGTTCGAGACGCCTTTTCAGCTGTTAGTTGCCACGATTCTTTCGGCTCAGTGCACGGACAAGCGGGTAAACATGGTGACCCGAGATCTGTTTCAAAAATACCCAAATGCGTATGGTTTAGCCGAGGTTAGCCAAAGCGAATTGGAGCAGGCGATCAAATCGACCGGATTCTATCGGAACAAAGCGAAGAATCTTCGTGCGATGGCAAAAGATTTGGTGGAAAAACATGGCGGAGAAGTTCCGCATACGATGGCGGAATTGACGCAACTGGCCGGAGTTGGTCGGAAGACGGCAAATGTGGTGCTCGGGAATGCATTTTCGGTTGAAGAAGGAATCGTCGTTGACACGCATGTCGCTCGATTGGCCAAACGTTTCAATCTTACGACGAAGGACGAGCCCGAAAAAATTGAGGCAGATCTCATGCGGCTGGTCCCTCGAACCCAGTGGACAAACTTCAGCCACTGGTTGATCTGGCATGGTCGGCGCAGATGTTACGCACGGAATCCGGATTGCCCGGACTGCGAAATTGGCACGATCTGCCCGAGCTACGGAAAGTTCGCAAAAGTGCCGCGCGTGAAAGCAATGCCCGCTCCCCGGAAAAAAGCGATTGCTTAGAATTATTACACGGAGCAGACTTTTGCCGCGCGCGCGTGGATTGAGCGCGTGGCGTAAATTTCCTCTGTGTAATCCTCTATGAGCTCAAAACCCCTCGAAGGAAAAGTCGGCGTTGTATTCGGCGTGGCGAACAAGCGCAGTATAGCCTGGGCGATCGCTCAGGCTTGGTCGTCTGCGGGCGCGAAGTTAATTTTCAATTATCAAGGCGAGCGCTTGAAAGAAAACGTCGAAGATCTGGTCTCGACTTTTGGATCGGATGTCCCCCTTTACGGTTGTGATGTGACCAGCGATGCGGAGATCTCTCAATTTTTTCAGCGTGTTCGCAACGATACCGACCGGATTGACCTCATGTTGCACTCGGTCGCTTTTGCGCCCAGGGAAGCGTTGGAAGGAGACTTTCTCAGCACCTCACGTGAAGCCTTTCTTTTAGCTCACAACATTAGTGCCTACTCTCTTCTTGGACTTGCCAGGGAAGCCACTTCATTGATGACGAACGGAGGGAGTATAATTGCGATGACCTACTATGGCTCCGAAAAGGTGGTTCCACACTACAACGTCATGGGAGTTGCGAAAGCCAGCCTCGAGGCCACGACGCGCTATCTGGCGTACGATCTAGGTCCAAGAAAGATTCGAGTGAACTGCATCAGTGCAGGTCCGGTGCAAACTCTTTCCGCCCGTGGAATAGCCGGTTTCACTACCATGCTCAAACACTACCAGGAACATGCGCCTCTTAGACGAAGTTGCGACCCGGCCGAGCTTGGGCACACAGGGGTCTTTCTGGCAAGCGACGGTGCATCCGCGATTACCGGCCAGGTCATATACGTCGATGGCGGATATCAGATCATGGGGATGTGAAATTGAGTTT
Source organism: Chthoniobacterales bacterium (assembly GCA_035939025.1). GTDB lineage: Bacteria > Verrucomicrobiota > Verrucomicrobiia > Chthoniobacterales > JAFAMB01 > JAFAMB01. The sequence continues at coordinate 19,919 of DASZGG010000244.1, forward strand.
TGGGTTTTGAGTTTCGGGTTTTGGGTTTTGAGTTTTGCGTGGGCTACAGGTAGCTAGGCGAGCGCCTTTCGACGACCGACTCAAAACTCAAAACTCAAAACGCCAAACTCAAAACCCAATTTGCTATGGATCTTTACTCCGAACTAGCCTTACTTCTCGGTTCGGACGTCGTCTCGCGCGACCAAGCGAAGCTGGAGGAGAACAGTCACGATAAGTGGTTTGCCAGTCATTTGCCCGACGTGGTGGTCGAACCGACTTGTACCGAACAAGTCTCGTGCCTGCTGCGTTTCGCAAGCCAATGGCAGATTCCAGTCACGGCACGTGGGGCCGGGTACGGCTATGTGGGCGGGTGCGTTCCGGTAAAGGGAGGGATAGCCCTCTCTTTAGCCAGGATGAACCGGATAAAAGAGATCGCGGCTGAAGACGGTGTGGCCGTGGTCGAGCCTGGGGTCATTACGGGGGATTTACAGCGTGAGGTGAAAAATCGTCGGCTCTTTTATCCACCCGATCCGGCGAGCCTCAAGAATAGCTCGATCGGCGGCAATATTGCAACCAATGCAGGCGGCCCGCGCTGCTTGAAATACGGTGTGACCCGGCACTACGTTCTGGGTCTCGAGGTCGTCTTGGCCAGTGGCACCGCCGTTCGAGTCGGCGGACGAACTCATAAGAACAAAACCGGCTTCGATCTCGTCGGACTCTTTGTCGGGTCCGAAGGGATGCTAGGGATTGTGACAGAGGCCACGCTGCGACTGCTACCGTTTCCACCGGCGCGGGGTTCCATCTCGTCAAGCTTTCGCTCCATTGAAGACGCGGCGACGGCTGTCCAAGAAATCTTGTTGGAAGGTTATTTGCCTTCAGCGATGGAGATTGCAGACCGATTCACCCTGGAGGCTGCCCGCCAACATTTAGCCGATCGAATCGTGCCGGAAGGTGACGCACATCTCCTGATCGACCTGGACGGGCATGAGACACCGGTCCGGTCCGAGATCGAGGCGCTTTCGCGACTCGTAAAGTCGCTCGGTGCGCTGACTCTGGAATGTGCGTTCGGTGAAGAATCATGCGAGAAGCTTTGGGATCTGAGGCGGGGTTTCTCTGAATCCTTGAAAGCTACTGGATTAACCAAACTAAACGAAGACGTTGCTGTTCCTCGCGGGAAATTGGTCGAGCTAATGCGGTTTGCGGGAGATCTGCGGGACAGGTACGGATTTCCAGTAGCCTGTTTCGGGCATGCCGGCGACGGGAACATCCACGTAAATGTCATGGTGGCGGAACCGAACAATCCCGAAGTCGGCCAGAAGGTGGAACGAGCTCTGGACGATCTATTCCAATATGTGATCGCCTCCGGCGGGGCGATCACCGGTGAGCACGGGATCGGCTTGGCCAAGAAGCGCTGGTGGTCCCAAGCGGTTTCGAGGGAATCAATCGACTTGCACCAGACCGTCAAGCGCGCTCTGGACCCAGGCGGAATTTTGAATCCGGGTAAATTCCTGTAGAGGTAAAGAATTCAAGAATTCAAGAATTCAAGAAGAGCCAACAGTCTCGCGCCGAGTTTCACATCGCAGCATTCCTGGCTTCTTGAATTCTTCAGTACTGAGTACTTGAGTGCTTGAATGCTTATCCGCCTGGCGGTGCGGATGGCTCATCGACCGGCTTTTTTCGTCGTGGACGCTTTGCGGCCGGTGATTTCGTTTTGGTCCCGGGTTCCTCTGATGGCACAGCCACAGCCTCGGGCTCCGTATTTGCGGGCTTGATTTCCCAGATCTTCGACTTCAGCGCAGAGAGAGCTGCGGCTGTTTCCGCCTGTTTCTTGCTCGATCCTTCACCGGAACCGAGCTCGAGGTTGTCCCAGATCACTTTTGCAACAAATAATTTTTGATGTTCTGGGCCGGTCTGGGAGACTATTTCGTAGTTTGGGCTTTTTGGCGAGATTGCTTGGAGAATCTCCTGAAGCTGCCCTTTCGGATTCACCTCGAGGGGTTGGTGTGTGAGCCGTTGGATATCCTGAAGGGCCTCATCCAACACAAAACGCCGGACCACCTCGATATTGCTATCGAGATACATCGCGCCGACAAGAGCTTCGAAAGCGTCTGCCAGAATGGAGGCACGTTGGCGTCCGCCGCTTGCTTCTTCACCCCGTCCCATCATCAGGTAGGTGCCTAACCCGATGCTGATGGCGTGGACTTTCAAACCCTCGCGGGAAACGAGCCGAGAACGCAATTTTGTCAGTTGTCCTTCGCTAAAATGCGGAAACAAGCGGAAAAGATGTTCCGTAAAGATGACTTGGAGAACCGCGTCACCGAGAAACTCGAGACGTTGATTATCGAAATGATGTCGTTGCGTCTCGTGGCCGAGGCTCGGATGTGTCAAAGCCTCGGCCAGGAGAAGCGAATTTCGGAATTTGTATCCGATTCGTTGCTCTAGGGGGTTCATCAATGAGTTGTCCTGGAATCCTGTCACAGTACAAGAATGAACAATCACTCAATGCTTCATGCATGAGTTAGACCGCCTAGAAACCCTAACTCCGGCCGTCTGTCAACCGATCATGCCACGGTTTCGAGTTTCCCCGCTTCCGGCCGCTTGAAACCGAAGAGGTGCCGCTCCTTGATGATCGCCGCAGCCTTCTCAGGCACCATTCGTTCCCATCCTGTCTCTCCGGTCTGGATCTTGGTCAGGACATCTCGGGAAAAGATGTCCATAATAGAAGCGTCATAGCCCACGATCGCTGCAATGTAGTGATTTTCCAATAGATGTGCGTACAGGTTCCGCAAGTGCAGCTCGACTTGCAGGTTGACTGCATTGACCCAGACGTCGGTTGCAAGCGGGTGTAGAGATGTGTTGGGAAGTGGAGTCGGGCACTCAGCCGGGTTGGTCATACAGTACCGGTCGTAGGCGGTCTTCCGCATCGGATAGATATATAGCTTGATCAAGTTCTTAAATAACCGCCCGAATGATTCGAGAATCCCGCCGTCCAGATTTTCGTAATATTTCTCATTAAATACTTCGAGCAAGTTGTTGATGCCCATCGCGACTCCAACCATCTGCTTAGTGTAGCGGCGGAAATAAGAAGTCAGTCTGTAGAACTCCAGGTAATTCGAAATGAGCACATTGTTTCCGATCGCAGCGAGGGTGTCGACCCGGTCCAGAAAGTCTTTGTGGTCGATGTTCCCTGAGGAGAGCAGATTGTGCATGGTGATCTCCATCAAGACCACAACGTCGACTCCTTTGAGAGCAGGTTCCTGGAGAAACTGGGCTAATGCGCACCGCATCATGTCTTCGTTGACCAATGTCACGGGTCGGAAACTCCCGCGTTCGACGATGATTGCTTTCTTATAAAGCACCTCGGACGGTTGCAGAACTTCGCCGTTCGGACCGAACATGACAGCGTTCGTCAATCCGTATTCGACCAGCTTTAAGCTCATGAGGCGGTTGTCGACATTGGCGAAGAGGGGTCCGGCGAAGTTGATCATGTCGACTTCGATCCGGTCGACGCCCAGATTGTCGGCCAGCGACATGATGAACCGATCCTGGTCGTTGATGTAATAAAAAGCGCCGTAAACCAGGTTGACGCCGATTATGCCCAGCGCCTGTTGCTGCAAGATGTTCTCCTTATCAAGCATCCTGACGTGCAGAATGACATCACTTGGCGGTGTATGGCGTTCAGCTTGGAACCTGACTCCCATCCAACCGTGGGCCTCATTAGTTCCCTTGAAGCTTTTGGCCGCGACGGTGTCGGAAAAGACAAAGAACTCCGTCCGTTCGCCTCGTACCTCATTTAGCCGTTCCAGAAGCAAATTGTACTCGTGGTCGAGCATGAGTCCCAAGCGTTCCCTGGAGACGTAGCGGGCGGTTCTGCCGTAGATCTCATCGCTGAACTTCATGTCGTAGGCAGAGATGGACTTTGCGACAGTGCCTGCTGCTCCACCTGCTTGGAAGAAGTGTCGAGCGACTTCTTGGCCGGCACCGATCTCAGCGAACGTGCCGTACTTTGCCTGGTCGAGGTTAATCGTCAGAGCTTTGCGATTAGTCGTTAGGAGTTCGGATGATTCCATGGCTGCCTCGCACTACTCTAACCTACGAAAGTCACTAAGGACAAGAAGAGTGTCGAGGGCGTCGTCGGTCACGCGATTTTATCTCCCGAGCTCCTGCAACCCCCGAATTCTCGGCTTCTTGAGTGCGCTTCCGTTTGAATTTTCTCCGCGAATCAGTATATACCCGTTCAGTGCCTGCTTTTCCGGTTTCAGAGAGAAAGGCGAGAGCTTTGCGCGAGCGGCTAAACGCCCTTCAATGTTCAGAAAAAGACCTTGAGGAGAGTTTCTTCCAGCGCTCCGGCGTCGAGTTACGGCATCGACCGACCGGGGTTCGGATCCGCTGCTCTGAGCAACGTTGCCAAATCTTGAACAGGTTCCTCGCTCGCCGAATGTTGGCCGACGAACTCGAAGCGCGCCTCCAGAATAAGACTCGTCATGAGGTTAAAGCTGAGAGAATCAGGGAAGCAAAAGGTAAACTAAAGTGCCCGAGAATAACCGAGCGCCTCGACCAGTTCGCGTTGCGCCCGTTGGCTCGAGCCGGTCAACAGTCGGCGCCCAAGGAGCTCGGAAAATTGTTGGCCCAGCTCGAGTATCTTGGGACGGATAAAGCTCCTTAGCCTGCATCGGTCACAAATCCTGAGAGATTTGTGACCGATGCAGGCGGTGGCAGCAGAATTCTTCGGCTGCGCCGAAAAATTCTACTGCTTTTGGGAGCGAAGAGTTTAAAACGCTTGCCTTTGCCTCAAACGACGTTCCCCAATCAAAAGCTGGAGACTTCGCTTACGGCTGAGGTGCGGCCTCGCTAAATCATAGCGCTTTTCAGGGTCTGTGCCTGTTTAAGGGCTGGTGAGAGCTTTGAGACTTTCTGTCGCATCACCTTGCCAGACTTGAACTTCACGGTAGCTCGAGGCGGGATCTTAAAGTTGCTCCCGGGTTGATTGGGATTCCGGCCAACCCGTTCCTTAGTCAGTCGAACCTCAAATATCCCAAAATTCCGTAACTCAACGTCATCTCCACGCGCCAAGCTATCAGTGATCAAATCGAGTGTTCTCTGGACTACTTCGAACACTTGATGTTGCACGAGGCCGGTCTCGTTACTGATCTTTACAACAATATCCCGTTTTGTCAGGTTAGCCATCAAGACTCCTTTCAAAATGTCCGGATTTTTATGGCACTCACGGTGGCCTATTTCCGCCAGCAACGGTGCAGCAAAAGTCCGACGCTGAGAGTTTTCCGAACTATCGACGAGAATGCAAATGAGGCAAGGACTTAGTGGACCATATTGTTCCATTACGTCGTTGTCTCATTTGCATTCTCACCGAGCACTTCAGCCGAGGTCCTGAAGTGCATCTTCGCAATAGTGCGCAAAGCCTCGCGGCCAACTTTTTCGATGACGGCCCGGGCGGCGGATTTGACCGCCCCTGAAACCCCTTTCGGAAGGATAATTCCCAGTTGTTCGCCGCGCGTATCCAACCACCGGACAAATTTGTCTCGGGCTAGAATTGACGCAGCCGCGACGGCGACATCCGATTCTGCTTTGGTGCGTTGATCGATCTGGATTTGCCTTCCTTGTTTCAAAAGCGCGTTTCGGATCACTCTTTCGTTAGCGAACTTATCGGAAAGCGACCTATTGCAGTCCGGTCTTTGCATCAGGAGATTCTCTATTACGCGGGCGTGTCCCCAGGCTAACAGATCATTGAGGTTCGCGAGTTTTTCGTAGAGCGAATTGTATTTCTCGGGTCCGATAAGGACGACATTGGCGGCCAAACCAGAGGTTCTGAGAATTCCATCTGCGAGCTGTCGAATTCTTTTATCCGAGCCGATTCTCTTGCTGTCCATTACTCCGAGAGAAAGCAGGTGGCGCGCGATCTCGCGTTCCACATAAACGCCGGCGATGACAAGTGGGCCGAAGAAATCCCCTTTCCCACTCTCGTCGATGCCGAAATGCGGTTCGAACATCTCCGGTTGTAACACTTCCTCATACCCGATTCGAGCCTCCTTCAGGATTTCCGGCTCGAGATAAAACCGGACAAATTCTTCTGTGTCTTTCCCTTGAATGACTACTTTTGGGCCCTTTTCGTAGACGGCGATCGATAGTTTTGCTTTTTGCGCAAAGAAGATCGTGTAAGGTCGAACGACGAACTCGAAGCCTTGGTCTTGCAAGAGAATTCTGAGGGCTTCTGCTTGCAAAGGCGTGATGGCTATCGTGTAGGAGTTCACGGGTGCAAAAGGATGGAACAGAATCTCGTTGAAAGCACGGAGTTTCGCACCGCGCTGGTCGACTGGTTTAAGCATCAAGGCCGCAAATTGCCGTGGCGCGAAACTGCGGATCCGTATGCGATCCTCGTCTCGGAGCTCATGCTCCAACAGACGCAGGTGAGAACGGTTCTGTCCTATTACCCGCGCTGGTTTGAGCGATTCCCGACGATCCGCGACTTGGCGAACGCCCGCGAAGCCGAAGTTCTTCACGCCTGGCAAGGGCTCGGATACTACAATCGGGCCCGGAATCTTCACAGGTGCGCGAAGATTATCGTGACCGAGTTGAACGGACACTTACCATCTTCGGTTGACGACTTGGTGAAGCTTCCAGGGATCGGACGATACACCGCAGGTGCGATCGTATGCTTTGCTTTCGACCAACCCGCCCCGATTGTGGATGGAAATATCGCACGAGCCGTGAGCCGGCTTTTAAACTTGCAGGAACCGGTGGATCAACCCCGCGGAAGTCGGATCATTTGGGATTCGGCGTTTCGATACGTCCAGGGAAACAACAACCCGCGACTCTTGAATTCCGCGTTGATGGAGCTCGGAGCGATGATTTGTCTGCCCCGAAAACCGCTGTGTTTTCTCTGCCCGGTGCGGTCCTTTTGCCGAGCCCGGGATCCTGACTCTCTCCCGAAGAAAAGAGAGCGGCCAAGAATCGAGAGAAAAAATGAATTCCATTTTTTCGCGCTGAAGGATGGGAGCGTTTTATTGGAACAGAATCCGGGAAAGCGCTGGCAAGGCTTGTGGACTTTGCCGGCCCTCCCTCCAGATTTCGGATCGGCTCGATCCGCTGATGCGCGGATCGCTTTTCTAAGTTTGAGTTACCCGATCACGCGGTTCGTGGTTCGTCTGAATGTTTTTCTGAGCGACCCGCCGGCTACGCTTCTCGACGGGCAGGCGTGGCATCGATTGGAGTTGCTCGACTGTCTCCCGATGCCGTCGCCACACCGCCGCGCAGTTCAAATGGCGCTGCAAAAGGGTGGGCTGATTTCCTCTTGATTCCCCCGGCATGGAGCGGCGATGGTCCTCTGATCCTTCTATGAACGTTACAGTTGAGCTCAGTCAGATGCCAGATGTTCACGGCCACTTTGGACCGTACGGCGGCGTGTTCGTTCCGGAAACTTTAATGCCTGCGATTCAGGAGCTTACGGAAGAGTACGAACGGGCTCGCAGAGATCCAAAATTCAGGCTGGAGCTGGATGGCCTGCTGAGCTCGTTCTGTGGACGGCCGACGCCTCTCTACTATGCCGAGCGACTCAGCGAACGGCTCCGGGGGCCGCGAATTTATCTCAAGAGGGAGGACCTTTTGCACACGGGCGCTCACAAAATCAACAACGCAATGGGCCAGATTCTGCTCGCCAGGAGGATGGGCAAGACCCGGGTCATTGCAGAAACTGGAGCGGGCCAACATGGTGTCGCGACCGCGACGGTTGCAGCGCGATTTGGTTTTGAATGCGTGGTTTACATGGGGAAGGTCGATATGGAACGTCAGGCACTCAACGTCACGCGAATGGAATTCCTCGGGGCGAAAGTTGTTCCTGTCACGGCAGGCCAGGCGACTTTGAAAGAAGCGATCAACGAAGCCATGCGAGATTGGGTCACGAACGTTCGTTCGACACACTACCTGCTTGGAACTACTTATGGTCCTCATCCATACCCCATGATGGTTCGTGATTTGCATCGGGTCATTGGGGATGAAGCGAGGCGACAGATCCTTGAGCAGGAAGAACGGTTGCCTGATCTGTTAGTGGCTTGCGTCGGAGGTGGAAGCAACGCGATCGGGTTGTTCTACCCGTTTCTGCGCGATGGCGGGGTCCGAATGGTCGGCGTGGAAGCCGGCGGACGAGGGATTCGTCCGGGCGAGCATGCGGCGCGTTTTCAGGCTGGTAAGCTTGGGATTTTCCAGGGGACCAAAACCTGGCTCCTCTCCGACGACGATGGACAGATTCAATTAACTCATTCTGTTTCCGCAGGCTTGGATTACGCCGCAGTTGGTCCTGAGCATAGTTATCTTCGCGATTTAGCTAGAGTAGAATATGACTATGCTACCGACGATGCGGTTCTCGAGGCATTTCTCGAGTTATCGAAGACCGAAGGCATCATACCGGCGCTCGAGTCGACTCATGCCGTGGCCTATGTGATAAAACACGCACGGAAAATGCCTCGTGACCAAGTCGTGATCATCAACATGTCTGGCCGCGGAGATAAGGACGTGCAACAAGTAGCCCAGTTTTTGGCTGCCCGAGGCGGGGTGGGAACTGTTGAGGTGCCGCGGGCAGTAGACTCAACCGTCCTGGACGCGACTCCGACCGCTTTCCGTGATTGAGATTCCAACAGAAGTTCCAGTGATGGCGTTGTCGAATGCGGTGCTCTTTCCACATTCATTGTTGCCGCTGCACATCTTTGAGCCACGCTATCGCGATCTGCTGGCGCATAGCCTGGACGGGGACCGGATGTTTTCGGTTGCACTGATGAAAAGGGGAATCGATGAGGCCGCCGAAATCGATGACCTTTGCCCGGTTGCCGGAGTGGGACTGATTCGTGCCTGCGTCGGAAACGAGAACGGCACCTCCAACCTTGTGCTTCAGGGTTTAGCACGTGTCCGCCTAGTCGACTGGGCGCAGGAAAAGTCGTTTCGGGTAGCGAGCATCGAGCTCGTTAAATCGATTCCCGGGAACGTCGTAGAGGCTGACGCGTTGAGTGCGAAGGTGAAAGAGTTTTGTGCACGGATCGAACAAATCGGCGTCCCGCTTCCTCCAAATCTCATGGATCATTTGAGGCAGATTGATTCTCCCGAAATACTCTCTGATGTTGTGGCGGCAGCCTTTGTGGGCGAGCCATTCCAGCGGCAAAAGCTCCTCGAAGCATACGAAGTTTGCGAGCGTCTGCGACTGTTGATCCAGTTTTTGCGAAGTCAAGTGCGGGGAAACTGACGGCAAGGAGGTGCTCCCGCGCGTCCCCACCCTTATTTCGATTGTCAATCGAACATGAATGAATTAATGCTCATGCATTAATTTTCTATGATTCGTCACCTCATTCTCCTGGCTCCGGCCGCTCTTTGTGTGGCGTTAGTATCCTGTCAAACAACTGGTGGACCAAAAACAGCCGGTGCGGGGAATCGCTATGGCTATGGTGCAGTTCCAAGCCCAAGACCGTCCCCGGTGAGCGCAATGCCCAAGGGCACGCCAGAGGCAGCTCCGGAGGAATCTCCCCCGCCGGAAGCATTCCCTACGCCGTCTCCGACTCCGGCTGCACAGCCTGAAAATTATCCCGTCGCGACGAAGGTCCCTGGTAAACCCGGCCGCGTAATCAGTCCCTACGCACCAAATGCTGGTGAAGTCGACGTGGAAGGATATCCTCCGGGTGCGGAGGTGAAGGATCCGTACACGGGAAAAATCTTTCTCGTGCCTTAATTTTTGGGGTTGAAAGAACTCAGTTTTAGCGGGACGCGCGATTGAGCGCGTCCCGTTTTTGCTTTTGGAACTATGGAAGCGCGCAGTGTGGGAATTGTGGGTGTCGGTCTGATCGGTGGCTCGATTGGGCTCGCCGCATTGCGTGCCGGCTATCGCGTTTATCTCTACGATTGTTTGGCCTCCGAAAAGTTGGCCGGGTCGAAGTTTCGGCCGGCCGTAATTGTGGCCGATCTTGAAGAGCTCGCTTTGCGCAGTCGGCTAGTTATTCTAGCAACTCCGATTGCTGCGCTCGCGAAAATTGGTGCGGTCTTGGGAGAGCTGGTGGTCGCAGGCCAGGTGGTTTCGGATGTGGCGAGCGTCAAAGAACCGGTGGCGAAAGCTCTCGCGAAGGCCTTACGAAACCGTTGTGACTACGTGCCTGCGCACCCGATGGCTGGATCGGAAAAATCCGGTGCAGAGGCTGCGCGCGCCGATTTATTCGTCGGCGCGGTGACTCTGGTCTGCCCAGAGTTAGCCGGTGACACGGCCAGCGTACAACTGGTAAAGGGTTTTTGGGAAGAGTTAGGCACGCGAGTCGTTCTGGCGAGTGTTGCGGCGCATGACCAGATGGTTGCTGCAATGAGTCATCTCCCCCATCTGATTGCTGCTCTGCTGGTCAGACACGTCGCGGCAACAAATAGCGCTGCACTCGAGCTGTGCGGACCAGGGTTCCGTGATTCGACACGAATAGCGTCAGGCGCGCCCGAACTCTGGGCCGATATCCTGTTATCGAATTCCGATGCAGTCAAACAGCAACTCCTGGCGTTCAAAGACCTGCTGGAAGAAGCCTTCACTCTGTTGAGTGAAAAAGACGCTAAAAAATTGCAAGCTTTGCTCGACGACGCGAAGCAGAATCGCGATAGGTTATCGCCAGAATAGTTTATGTCCGAATTACTGGTTTTCAGGGCGCCTCGGATCGAGGCAGAAATTCGAGTTCCAGGTGATAAGAGCATGTCACATCGCGCAGTGCTGCTCTCGGCCATTTCCAATGGTACTTGCGTCATTCGTGGTTTCCTGCCGAGTGAGGATTGTCAGCGCACGGTCAACGCGATGCGAGAGTTTGGGATCGCAATAGATCAGCCGGAAGAAACGACGTTGGTGGTCCACGGACAGCGTGGAAGCCTTCATCCCCCTAAACACCCTATCGATTGCGGTAATTCAGGAACATTGATGCGGTTACTCTCCGGTCTAGCTGCTACGCAACCTTTTGAAACGAAGTTGATCGGTGATGCCTCGCTCTCTTCCAGGCCTATGCGGCGAGTTATCGAACCGCTCAGCCTGATGGGCGCTACGATCAGAGCGACGGAGCCGAAAGGCACGGCCCCTTTGGTAATTCGCGGCGGTCAATTACGCCCAATTCAGTATGAGATGCCGGTCGCCAGTGCTCAGGTGAAAAGCGCTATATTGTTCGCATCGCTCAAAGCGTCGGGAAAGACCGTCGTCGTTGAGCCCTTTGCGACGCGCGATCATACCGAGAGAATGATGTCATATTTTCTCGTCCGATCGCAACGTCAGAAGGTGGGTCAGGGTTTCGCTATCTCTTTGTACGGTGGCCAGATTCCTGAGTCGAGAGACTTCGCGGTACCCGGCGACATCTCGAGTGCTGCATTTTGGCTGGTGGCTGCAGCCGCACAGGAAGATTCCAATCTTTTGGTCCGCGACGTAGGTCTAAACCAAACCAGGACCGGGATACTGTCGGTGCTTCTGCGCATGGGAGCTAAAGTTCGAGAGGTGATCGAGGATTGCGATCAAGTGGAGCCGAGAGGCGAGGTGCAGATTCAGGGTGGGCGGCTTCGCGGAACCACTATCGGAGGGGACGAAGTGCCGAATGTCATCGATGAGATCCCGATTCTCGCGGTAGCCGGCGCTCTGGCTCAAGGAAAGACGGTGATCCGCGACGCCAAAGAGTTGCGAGTGAAGGAAACTGATCGTCTTGCGGCTATTTCGACAAATCTGACTGCCATGGGAGTCGAGGTCATGGAACTGGAAGATGGACTGGAAATTTATGGCGGAAGCCCGCTCTTGGGAGCTCGGGTGAAAAGCTACGGCGACCATCGTATTGCAATGGCTTTCGCAATTGCCGGAATGTTCGCGGATAAGGAAACGGTAATAGAGGATACCGAATGTATCGCTACCTCTTATCCGGCGTTTGAGGAGCAGTTGCAGAGATTTTTGACGCCAGACGAGAATCCGCCTACGCCTGTGATCAACCCCGCTGAAGCTTTAGAGAAGAATTGAGCCCGGACATCGACTCCGAATTTTCGGTCGTTGCAATCGATGGACCTGCTGCTTCAGGGAAAAGCACAGTTGCTCGCAAGCTCGCCAGACGTCTTGGCTTCTCCTACGTAAATAGCGGAGCGCTCTATCGAGCGGTAGCCTGGTTGGCGAACGAGCACAAAATACCGCCCGACGATTGGTCCGCGGTTTGCGCTCAGGTGCGAAAGTCGGTTTTCAATTTTCATCTGCGCAACAAGGAGTTGTTTTTTTTGATCGACGGAAATAGCCCTCAGACGCATTTGCGCGAAGAACGGGTGAATCGAACCGTCTCTGCTATTTCGGCGATAGCGGAGGTGCGCGAATTTCTTGTGGCTCATCTTCGGGAATTTTTAACCTTGGATAACCTGGTGATGGAAGGGCGCGACATAGGGTCCATCGTGTTTCCGGATACTCCCTATAAGTTTTATATCGATGCCTCGCTCGAAGTTCGCGCCCAACGGAGAGCGGCTCAGGGGCAACCCGATGATCTGTTTTTCCGGGACCGGGCCGATTCTTCGCGGCGCGCCTCTCCGCTCACCATCGCCGAGGACGCTCACGTGATCGATAGTTCGTCTTTGACGATCGACGGTGTTGTGGGGGAAATCATCGGACGATTAAAAATTGAACGGCTCCCGGAAGCTTTACGCCTCGACCCATGAAGCCTCTCTACTGGTGCGGGTACACACTTTGCAAAACTGTCGCTAATATCGGCTTCCAGTACCGGGCATTTGGGCAGGAGAACATAATCGAAGATGGTCCTGCGATCATGGCCGCAAACCATCAGAGCTACCTCGATCCGCCACTCGTTGGGATCACTTGCCGCGCGGAATTATATTTTCTGGCACGAAAAACACTTTTCGAAAACAAGCTATTCGGTTCAATCCTTTCCCGGGTTAACGCGCTGCCGGTGGATCTCTCGAAAGGAGATCTTACGGCCGTCCGGACGGTCATCAACCTGCTCAAACAGGGGCATCGAACAGTCATTTTCCCGGAAGGAACCCGGTCCTTGACCGGCGAAAT